>NZ_JBQQBW010000020.1:0-80520 GCF_052245415.1 Streptomyces sp. 8N706
GGCGTGCACACCGTCTCCGCCACCTGCGGCGGCAGAACGATCACCGGCGGCCGCTTCCGGGTCGTGCCGCCGCGCGGCGGCGGGGCCGCGCTCCCGGGCACGGGAGCCACACCTGACCGCAGGACGGAAGGCGGCCCGGAGCGCGGCACCGGAACCGCACCCGACAGCAGCCCCGAGGCCGATCCAAGCCGCAGCGCCGCGGCCGTGGCCCCGCTCCCCAGTACCGGGACCGCTGTGCCCGGTCACAGCGGTGCACCGGACCCGGACCACGCCGCCGAAGCCGCGGCCGGCGTCGGCGCCGACCGCGAGACCTCGGTAGCGGTGGCCCTGGGTGGCGGCCTCACGGCGGCGGCCGGGGCGTACCTCGGCTACCGCTGCGTCCGCCGCCGTCCGCGCCACGACGCCTGAGCCCGCGGACGCCGACCGCACCGATGCCCGGGCGACGGTGCTGGTACCTCACCGCGCCGACGCCCCGTCGCAGCACTGGCTGAGCGCACCGACTGCCGACCGCGCCGACGCCCGGGCGGACGGCTCCCGGAGCTCAGCCGCCGGGCGAGCGCGCCGCCAGTACCGCCGGGGCGGTCGAGTGCGGAAGCAGGTCGCACGGCTGTGCAGGAGCCAGGAGCTCCACCCCCACCCCGTCGGCGAAGCGGTACGGCCGGTGGTCCAGCACTCCCGCCAGCGTCCGCCGGACCCGGGACATCTCGGCCCGCACCGTCACCGTCCGGGTCGCGTCGCCGAACAGGTCCCCGGCCAGCTGCGCCGCCGTACGACCCTCCGGGCACCGGGCGAGAAGGAACAGCAGCTCCGCGTGGCGCGGCGTCAGCTCCTGGGTCCAACTGCCCGCTCCTCCCGCCACGGAGACCGTCCACCCCCGGGGCTGCCGCAGATCGAGCACGACCCGGCTCGACTCCGGGCACTGCTCCGGGCCGTCCGATCCGGGCGCGTCGACCCGTACGAGCCAGCCGTCGGGCAGCGGCTCCACCGTGCACATGCCGAGCGAGGGGAGCCAGTTCCGGCCCGGCCGGAAGACCTTGGGCAGCGGCACGCGGTCCACCGGGGGCATCCCCGTGACAGCCGCCGTCCAGCCGTTGCGGTCGACCACGACCGCCCGCCCCCCGATCCGGCACAGCATCGGTGCGGCCACCGCGCGCAGGCGTTCGACCGAGGTCAGATGGCGTTCCCGGAGCTCGCCCTCGGCGAGCCGGGCCACGGCGGTGACCAGGGCCATGGTCGCGGGGTGGACCGTGGCGGCGGGGCCGCTCACGTCGACCACGCCGAGCAGTCGCCCGTCCCGGGGATCGTGCAGCGGCGCCGCGGCGCAGGTCCAGGACTGGTGGGAGCGGACGTAGTGCTCGGCGGAGTACACCTGGACCGGCCGGCGGGCCACCAGTGCGGTGCCCACGGCGTTGGTGCCGACCGACTCCTCGGCCCAGCAGGCTCCCGGTTCGAAGCCGATCCCGTCGGCCTTCCTCCGCACCGCCTTGTTGCCGTCCCGCCACAGCACGGTGCCGTCGGCGTCGGTGACGACCATGATGTGCTGGGCGGCGTCGGCGACCGTGACGAGGCCCTCGCGCAGGGTCGGCAGGATGGTGGAGAGCGGTGAGGACTGCCGCCGCTGCTCGATCTCGTCCAGTGCGAGTAACCGGGTGCGCGCGCCCTGCTCGGGGTCCACGCCCAGCCGCAGTGTCCGCTTCCAGGACTCGCCGATCACCGGGCGAGGGGAGGCGGGTGGCCGGAGCCCGGCCAGTGCTGCCGCGCGTACTCCACTGAGCAGACGGGCGGCCTGGCGGGCGTCCACGGCCGCGAGCTGGGCCACGTCCAGCGGTTCCTTGGTCACGGTGTCGGTCTCCGAAAGCGACTGGTCCGATGGGCCGGCCTTCCCCCATGGTGCCGTTGAAAGCCGTAGTCCAGAAGGTACTTGGCTTTATTGGTGCAACGCGCCGCAACGTTTGTCCGCGGCCGTCCGTTGGCCGCAGAGTGATGTGCACGCCGCTGGATGCGCACCCTGTGCCGCTGAGGTGGCGTTCCCGGACGAGGGTGGTGCCGTGTCGGCGCAGCACCACCCTCGGCTCGGACGGGCGTTCCCGCGGGCCTCAGACCGGTACCCGCGCACGCTCCACGATCGACGCCAGGTCCAGGGTGTGCGGGAGCGTGCCGAAGGCCCCTCCCCGGTCGCGGCCGAGCCGTGAGGCGCAGAAGGCGTCGGCGACCTCCGGCGGCGCGAACCGCAGGAGCAGCGAGCCCTGCAGGGTGAGCGCCATCCGCTCGACGAGCCGCCGGGCCCGCGCCTCGATGCCGTTCAGATCGGCGAGTTCGGTCAGCACGTCCTTGATCGCGGCGTCCAGGCGGTGATCGGCGCCCCGTCCGCGGCCGACCTCGACGAGAAAGGCGTTCAGCGCGGCCGGTTCCCGCTGGAGGGCGCGGAGGACGTCGAGTGCCTGGACATTTCCGGCGCCCTCCCAGATGGAGTTCAGCGGCGACTCGCGCAGCAGCCGGGCCATCCCCCAGTCCTCGACATAGCCATTGCCGCCCAGGCACTCCAGCGCCTCGGCCACCAGCGGCGGGCAGCGCTTCGTGACCCAGAACTTGGCGGTCGGGACCGCCAGCCGCAGCAGATTCCGCTCGTCCTCGTCGCCGCCCTCCGCCGCGTCGTACGCCGCCGCCAGCCGCAGGGCCAGCGTCGTCGCGGCCTCCGACTCCAGGGCCAGATCAGCCAGGACGTTGCGCATCAGCGGCTTGTCGATGAGCGGGCCCCCGAAGGCACTGCGGTACGCGGCGTGGTGCACGGCCTGGGCGACCGCCTGCCGCATCTGTGCCGCCGACCCCGTCACACAGTCCAGGCGGGTCGCGGCGACCATCCCGATGATGGTGGCCACACCGCGGCCCTCCTCCCCGACCCGGCGCGCCCACGTCGTCCCGTCGAACTCCACTTCGGCCGAGGCGTTGGAGCGGTTGCCGAGCTTGTTCTTGAGCCGCTGGATCAGGAACGTGTTGCGGATGCCGTCGGGGAGGACGCGGGGCAGGAGGAAGCAGGTGAGGCCCCCGCTGCCGCCTCTGGCGGCCGAGGCCTGGGCCAGGACGAGGAAGCCGTCGGACATGGGCGCCGAGCAGAACCACTTGTGCCCGGTGAGGAGGTACTCGCCCTCGGCGTCCAGCGGCTCCGCGCGGGTCGTGTTCGCCCTGACGTCCGAACCCCCTTGCTTCTCCGTCATGCCCATGCCGAACAGCGCGCCCGGTTTCTCGTCCCGAGGCAGCAGCTCCGGCTCGTACACCCGGGAGGTCAGCCGGGGCTCCCAGACGGCGGCCAGCTCGGGGTCGGCCCGAAGCGCCGGGACGGCGGCATGGGTCATCGACACCGGGCAGCCGTGCCCCGACTCGGTCTGGGTCCAGACGAGGAACCCGGCGGTGCGCCGCAGGTGACCGTACGGCCGCGTCCAGGCGTCGGTCAGCCCTGAGGAGATGGCATGGCCGAGCAGCCGGTTCCAGGCGGGGTGGAACTCCACCTCGTCGATGCGGCGGCCGTAGCGGTCGTGCGTCCGGAGCACCGGTGGATGCTCATTGGCCTGGGTGCCCCACTTCTGTCCCTGGGAGGAGCCCGCCGCGCGTCCGAGCTGGCTCAGCTCCCGCCGCACCTCCTCGAGGTGCTCGGCGCCGGTGTGGCGGGCCACGCCCTCCGAGAGAGCCCGGTCCGCGGCGAAAACGTCGTACCCGACCAGGGGCGGAGCCTGGTTGGTCACGGTGTGTGTCGAGGCTGCCATGACAGATACGTTAAGGAGGTGCCAGCAGCAGAGTCATCCCCCAAGCGGTCCACGGGCCGCCTCCGCAGGGCCCGGGCGCTCTACCCCCATGTGCCGAAGCGCAAGGTGGCCTGGCTGCTGCTCAAGGACACCGTGAACTCCTGCGTGGAGTACCGCATCGTCGGGCTGGCCGCCGAGGCGGCCTTCTTCACCCTGCTGTCGCTGCCGCCGCTGTTGCTCGCCCTGATCGGCCTCCTCGGCTACCTCGACTCCTGGATCGGCACCGAGACGATCGACAACATCCGGCAGAACATCCTCACCGCCTCGGGCACGGTGCTGTCCGACCGGGGTGTGGAGGAGATCGCCCGGCCGCTGCTCAACGACGTCACCCGCGGCGGCCGGCCCGATGTGATCTCGCTCGGCTTCGCCTTCGCCCTCTGGTCCGGCTCCCGGGCGGTGAACGTCTTCATCGACACGATCACCGTGATGTACGGGCTGGACGGCAAGCGGGGGATCGTCAAGACCCGGCTGCTGGCGTTTGTGCTGTACGTGGTCGCGCTGGTCATCGGAGCGGTGGCGCTGCCGTTGATGGTGGCGGGCCCGGACGCGGTCATGGACGTGCTGCCCTGGAGCGGGGCGCTCGTACGCATCCTGTACTGGCCGGTCGTGCTCGTGCTCTCGGTGGTTTTCCTGACCACGCTCTACCACGTGTCCGTACCGGTCCGTTCGCCGTGGGAGGAGGACATTCCGGGTGCGCTCGTCGCCCTGACGATGTGGGTGATCGGCAGCTTCCTGCTCCGCATCTACCTCATCAACACGGTGGAGGGCCCGACCATCTACGGCTCGCTGGCGGCACCCGTCGCCGTGCTGCTGTGGATCGGTGTCTCCGCCTTCGCGGTGCTGGTCGGGGCCGCGGTCAACGCCGCGCTCGACCGGGTGTGGCCATCGGTCGCGACGGCGGCGGCGCGCGAGGAGAACGCCCGGGCGCGCGAGGCGGCGGCCGCGGAACTGATAGCGGCCGCCGCCCAGCGCGCCGTCCGCACCCGCGGGGACGACGGGGACGACGGGGACGACGGGGACGACGGGGACGAGGCCGGGGAATGGGACGAGGCCGAGGACGGTCCGGACACGGAGCCGCCGTCGGAGTATCCCGAGCGGTGGGCCCAGTTCCTGCCTCTCGAGGATGTGCGCTCGCGTCTGCACCTCAAGCGGCAACGGGACGAGCGCGGCGGGGGCGGGAGGGAGCCGGGGGAGGCCGACGGCGGGCAGGAGCCCAGTGCGAACGGGCACGAGCCCGGGGAGAGCGCGGGCGGGGCGGAGCCCGCGGAGTGCGAGGACGGACACCGGGCCCGAGGCCGCCACTGAGGCCGGGCCGGGCCGCTCCTCAGAGGCCGGGCCGGCCGACCGGGAGCCGGGCCGCCGCTCACCACGGGGCGAGGCCGCCTACCACGGGGCACCGCCCCTCACCGCGGACCGCTGCCCCTCACCATGGGCCGCCGCCCTTCACCGCGGGCCCGGCCCGGAGAGACTGGACCCGCCGCTCATCGGTTCACAGCTCCGGCCGCCACGGGACGACCGTGAAGTCCCCGCTCTCCACCTTCTCGTACGGCGCGGAGCTCACGCACTTGGGCAGATCCTTCGCCTCGCGCGGGTCACCCGTGGCGGCCCAGCTGTAGCCGAGGCGGTCCTTCCTGCCCTGGTCGTGGACGGTGAAACCGACCCGCTTGCCCTTCAGTCCCCGGCAGATCGCTCCTGGTGACGATGCCGGTGGCGACCGCGACCCTGCCGCCGGATATCAGGCAGTCGATCCTTCCCTCGGCGAAGGCGCCCTGGTCCCCCAGGTAGTGGCTGAAGCGGAAGGTGCCGCGCGCGTGCTCGGGCTTCCCGTGGGCGTCGAAGGAGAAGTGGATGTCGTCCCCGGCGGACCGGTAGAGCTTCGCGGCCCCGGTCAGGCTCGGCTCCTTCAGCGGCCAGGAGGTGTCACCGGAGTCCGCGGAGGCGACCGCCGGTCCGGTGGCCACGGTGGCCATCAGCAGTGCGGCTCCCACCGCGGCGGCACGGGTACGAGCAGAGGTGAAACGGCTCATGACAGCCCCTCAGGCGTCTGAAGTGAGGTCGTTCGACCGGTGTGTCCGGACGGGAACCAGCCTCCCGTGGGACCGCGGGGGCCGCGTCGCGCCGCGGAACGATCACACTCCGCCGTTTGGCGGGAACCGTCCACCACGCGGCTGAGACCTCCGGAGTACGAACCGTGCGACCGCGGGCTGACACTCCCGTCCGGCGTGCGGCCCGGCGCGTTCGACGGCGTCGTGTACGGCGGACCGGCCCGCGTGCCCGCAGAAATGGGTTGGCACGGCAGGACACGGTCGGCTGAGGATCCGCACCATGCCAGCCGCGACAGCTGGTTGCGGGAGTTCTTCGTGAGGTGGATGGTTTCCCCTCCGAAGTGTTCCCATGAGCCTGTTGTATTCAGCAGAAGCTCACCGAGCTCTTCGGCAGGCGAGTCCGATCTGACGTTCCACCGTAGGGAGAGCCTCGGCGGCAGCTTTTATCCGCGCCGGCGCGGACTCATGGGAATACGGTGGTGAGGTTCCGGATCCGGGGGTCACCAGGCCCAGTTCGTAGGCCGCGATCACCGCTTGGGCGCGGTCGCGCAGATTCATCTTTGCAAAAAGGCGGTTGATGTGCGTCTTGACCGTGTGATCCGTGATGGTGAGCCGTTCCGTGATCTCGGCATTGGACAGGCCCTGTGCGATGAGGATCAGGACCTCCACCTCGCGGGGCGTGAGTTGCGTGATATCGGGGACGGGCACGTGGTGTCGTCGCTGATGGGCGAACTCCGCTATAAGTCGCTTGGTGATCTCGGGGGCCAGCATCGCTTTTCCCTCGGCGACCACCCGTACCGCGTCGAGCAGTTCGGGGAAGGTGGCGTCCTTGAGGAGGAAGCCGCTGGCTCCTGCGGCGAGCGCGTCGAAGACGTACTTGTCCAGATCGAAGGTAGTGAGCATCAGGGCCTTGGTGGCGCCGTCGGCCTCGGCGAGGATGGTGCGGGCAGCCTGAATTCCGTCGAGCTTGGGCATACGGATGTCCAATAGGGCTACGTCGGGGCGGTGTTCGGCCGCGAGCCTGATGGCCTCCTCGCCGTCGGCCGCCTCGCCCACCACCTCGATGTCGTCCTGCGTTGACAGCAGGTTCGCGAAACCGGCCCGCACCACTGCCTGGTCGTCGGCCACGATGGCCCGTATCGTCACTTGGCTACACCTCTCGCGCATCGTCAGGCGCCCGACGCGGCGGACGTTGCTCACCAGCATGATCTGCCAAGCCGGACGGCGTTGCCTGCACCGGGAGATCCGCCTCGATGAGAAAACCGCCGTCCGGGCCGGGCCCGCTGGTCAGCCGGCCGCCGAGCACGGTCGCGCGTTCCCGCATGCCCCCCAGACCGTGTCCCGTTCCGTTCGCCGCGCCGGCTGGGCCCGGGCCGTCGTCGAGAATCCGCAGGCCGACCCGGTCCTGCCGGTAGGCGAGGTCCACGACCACACATGCGCCCGGCGCGTGGCGGCGGGCGTTGGTCAGCGCCTCCTGGACAATGCGGTAGACGGACAGCTCCACGGACGACGACAGGGCGGGGCGGGGCCCCTCGGTGCGCAATTCCACCTTTCCGCCGGTGGAACGGTGTGTTTCCAGAAGATCGTCAAGTGAGCCCAGCGTGGGCTGCGGCGCGACCGAGGCTTCCTCGTTCGCGTCCTTGCGCAGGACGTTGAGCAGATGTCGCAGCTCGGTCAGGGCCGAGCGGGCGGAGCCGGCGATCTGCTGAAAGCTCTCACGGGCCTGCGGGGACAGGCCGGGTGTGGTGTACGTGGCGCTCTCGGCCTGAACGGCCATCACCGACACCGCATGGGCCACGATGTCGTGCAGCTCACGCGCTATGGCAACCCGCTCCGCCTCCACCGCCTGCCGACGCTCCATGGCGATCAACTGCCGCTGCGCGGCTTCCCGCTCGCGCCGTGACTCCTCGCGGCTGCGCACCGCGTCGCCCGAACAGACTGTCGCTACGACCGCGACCGACACCACGAACGCCTCGGTGAAGTACGACAGCGATCCGTCGGAGCCGATGGCGGGTGCGCTGCCACCGAGGTCGTACACGCCGAGGGCGATGTGCCCGACGTTGACCAGCAAGGACCCGACGACCCCGGCGGCCGCGAGGAGTACGGGGTGCATCACGCGGTGACGGGCCAGCCCATACATGCCGACGATCCCTGCGACGGCCACAGAAAGCAGCAGTTCGGAGCGGAAGAGGAAGTTCAGCAGCGCGGCCGCGACGACGATCAGGCCGAGCCACGGATACCTGTGGCGCCACACAACGGGGACGACCACGACGGGGAGGGTGGCCAGGACCGTCGCGGAGGTGATCCGGGTGCTGATGACCTCGGAGGCAGCAATGCACACCAGTGCCACACCACTGACGTACGGGTAGGCGGGCGAGCGGAGCCATGGGGGACGCATGCTCTCAATTGTTCGCCCAAACGAGTCCTGCTCACGTCACCGCAGGGGTTGATACCGGGTCCTCCTCTCATACCAGTGGTTGACCCCGGTCATCGCAGCCACGTTTGACGACCCCGTGTATCTCCCTTCGCAGACTGCTGAGTGTCACGACGCGTGGGGGGATCGCATGAATGGACAGGGGCTGCTCGAAGCGGCATCGGCTGTGGACGCCATCACTCGGCGGCGCCGGTCGCCGGTGAGGCGCACATCGCCACGGTGGGCGGCCATCGGTTGGACCGCGTGCTCGACGTTCGCGCTCCTCCTGGCCATCGTCTCGACACTCGGCCCGCACCGGGTGTGGGGGGCGACGGCGGCTGTCGGATACGGCGTTGCCGCGCTCCTGGCGTACCGACGGCCTCGCTCCTGGGACAGTGCAAGCGCGTTCGCGGCCGTCGCCGGATCGGTCGCAGCGCCCTTGTTCCTCCTCGTGGCCCAGGGAGCGGCACAACTTGAGGTCGACGTCGTCGAGCGCTCCGGTGAGCTGCTGCTGGAGGCGGGGAGCCCGTATGTCGAAGTTCCCCTGGGCCTCGAGGACTACAACCCCTACCTGCCCGGCATGGCGATCTTCGGCGTGCCGTATGCGCTCTGGGGTGACGGAGCACTCACCGATGCGCGCCCGTGGTTCGCCGCGGTCTTCCTGGTATCCATGGCCGCCGCGGCCCGTATCGAGGGTCCCCGGCGGCCGCGATCCTCGGCCCGAAGCCATGGCCTGCTGAGGCTCGCCGCTTTTCCGGCGGTAGCCCTGCCCCTGGCGGTCGGCGGTATCGACCTGCCGGTGATCGGCCTGATGTGCTTGGGCCTGGCGCTCGCCTGCCGGGGCTCGGCGGGGCGCGCGGGGCTGGCCGTGGGCGCCGCGGCTGCGCTGAAGTGGACGGCCTGGCCACTGCTGCCAGTGGTCCTGGTCCTGGTGGCGGCGACCCGGGGCGGGCGGTGCGCCTTGCGCAGCGCCGGAGCGGCCGCCGCCGTGCTTGTCCTGGCCGTGATGCCGGTCCTTGCGGCCCACCCCCACGCCTTCGTCGAGCACCTCGTCCTCTTCCCGCTGGGTGAGGGCGACGCCCCCTCCCCGTCGGCGAGCCCGCTGCCGGGACACCTGCTGGCCACTTACGTTCCCGGTGGCTCGGCGCTCGCTCTGGCGGCGCTGGCCGCCGCGGCCCTCGCGATGGGCATCACCGTGCTCGTACACCCGCCGAGGACCGTCATCGCGGCCGCGGACCGGCTGGCCCTGGGACTGGGCCTCGCCATGTGCCTGGCTCCCGCCACGCGCTTCGGATACGTCGTCTACCCGCTACTGCTGGCCGGTTGGTTCCGTCTGACCCATCGCCACCTGTCCGAGCCGGGAGGTTCGATGCACACCTCGTCGCGATACCGGACGGGGACGGTGCCCACACCCGCCTGACCGGGCTGCTGGGGGGCGGGTGATGCGCCCGGGCCGCGGTGGCTGGCGTGTGGCGTGGCCACCGCGGCGCCGGCGGATCGAACCGCCGTCCTCAGCGCGATGTCATGGTCGGAGCTCGCAGCCGCCAGCGCCGGAGAACGTCGCGTCCGATTTCCGCCGGTCGCCGGTCCCGTGATGCCGGAGACTGGAGGGGTGATGGACGAGGACACCAGGTACGAGGCGGTGCGCGGCCGCGATGCCCGCTTCGACGGGGAGTTCTTCTTCGCCGTGGCGACCACCGGCATCTACTGCCGTCCGAGCTGCCCCGCGGTGACCCCGAAGCGTCGGAACGTTCGCTTCTTCCCCACGGCGGCCGCCGCACAGCGCTCCGGCTTCCGGGCCTGCCGGCGGTGCCGCCCGGACGCGGTGCCGGGCTCCGCCGAGTGGAACGTACGAGCCGACCTGGTCGGGCGCGCCGTACGGCTCATCGGCGACGGCGTCGTCGACCGCGAGGGGGTGGCGGGTCTGGCCGTACGGCTCGGTTACAGCGCCCACCAGCTTAAGAGGCAGCTCACGGCCGAGCTGGGCGCGGGGCCGATTGCCCTGGCACGCGCCCAGCGGGCCCACACCGCCCGCGTGCTGCTCGAGACCACCGACCTCCCGGTCACGGAGATCGCCTTCGCTGCGGGCTTCGCCAGCGTCCGGCAGTTCAACGAAACGATCCGCGACATCTACGCGGCCTCCCCCAGCCGGCTGAGGAAGGCGTCCGGCCGCGCCCCCGCACGCGGCACGACACCGCTCAGGACGAAGCCGTACGGGGGCAGCGCGCCCGCCCCCGCGGAGTCCCGGGTGGGGCCGTCCGCCGGTGGCGGACCTGCCACCGAGCAGGCCGGGGCCGAGTCGTACGGGGGCCACGGGCCCGCTCCCGCGCCCGGCCGGGCATCGCCGTGTGCGGGTGGCGGACCCGCCGCCGAGCGGCGCGCTCGGGCGGCGGCCGACCACGCCGCCCAGCTGGGTATCCCGCTGCGGCTCGCCCACCGCGGGCCCTATGCCGCGCGGGAGATCTTCGAATTTCTGTCCGCGCGGACGGTCCCGGGCGTCGAGGAGATGCTGGGCGAGCCCGGAAACCGCCTCTACCGCCGTACGCTCGCCCTCCCGCACGGCGTCGGCATCGCCGAAGTCGCCGAGCGGGCCGGACCGGGGGACCGGCGGTCCGGCCGCCGGACCGCCGGCTCGGACCGGGCGGGCGGCAGCAGGGACGCCGTACGACGCCGATCGGAGGACGACGCGCCGCGGGACGCCTCCCGCGGGCCGTCCGCCGACGGGGGCTGGCTGGAGTGCCGGCTCCAGCTGGGCGATCCGCGCGACCTCACCACAGCCGTGCAGCGGCTGCGGCGGCTGTTCGATCTCGACGCCGACCCCTACGCCGTCACCGAGCGCCTCGGCGGCGACCCCGTCCTCGGGCCGCTCGTACGGGCGCGCCCGGGACTGCGGTCACCGGGGGCTGCCGATCCGCACGAGATGGCCGTACGGACGGTGCTCGGGGAGCGGCCGTGGCCGGACGGGGAAGGGAGGCGGGCCACGGGCGCGCTCGTCGAGTCGTACGGAAAGCCGCTCGCCGCTCCCGACGGAGGGCTCACCCATCTCTTCCCCCGGGCCGAGCAGCTCGCCGGGGCGCCCCTCGACGAGCTCGGAGTGTCCGGCCCCCGCCGCCGCGCGCTGCGTACTCTCGCCGCCGCGCTCGCGGACCGTAGCATCCGGCTCGACCCGGGGGCGGACCGCGACGCCGCCGAACAGTCCCTGCTCGCCCTGCCCGGGATCGGCGCGGCGACAGCGGCGCTCATCAGGATGCGGGCGCTCGGCGACCCGGATGTCCTGGTGCCGCACGGGATCGCCGTAGCATCCGAGCCGTCCGGGTCACCCCAGCCGTACGGGCCACCTGGACCGTACGAGCCACCTGGACCGTACGAGCCACCTGGACCGTACGGGCCACCCGCGCCGTACGGGCTGCCCGGAGCGTCCGGGCCCGACCGCCGCGGCGGGGTGGATCCCCGCGCCGCCGAGAGCTGGCGGCCCTGGCGCTCCTACGCCCTGCACCATCTGCTGCTCGCCGCCGCCCCGACCACGGAGACCGATGGACCATGACGCTCTACACCACACTGGACAGCCCGCTCGGTGAACTGCTGCTGACCGGTGAGGAGTCGGTCACCGCGCCCGGCGGCACCGCACTCGCTTCGCTGACCGTGCCGGGGCAGAAGGGCGGCGCCGGGCCCGGCCCGGACCGGCGGCGCGAGCCTGCCGCGTTCGCGGAGGCCGAGCGGCAGCTGAAGGCCTACTTCGCCGGTCAACTCCGCTCCTTCGAGCTGGAGCTCAGCGCTCGGGGTACCCCTTTCCGCGAGCGGGGGTGGGCGGCGCTCGACTCCGTCCCGTACGGCACCACCACCAGCTACGGCAGCATCGCCGCGCGGATCGGGGCCCCGCGTGCCGCCGTCCGGGCGATCGGCGGGGCCATCGGGGCGAACCCGCTGCTGATCGTCCGCCCCTGCCACCGTGTCATCGGGGCCGACGGGACGCTCACCGGCTACGCGGGCGGCCTCGACCGTAAGCGGACGCTGCTCGCTCTCGAAGGGGCGCCGGCGTTGTAGCCGCTGTCACGCCGCGTCGAGGCCCCAGCTGAGGATCTTGCGCGGGTGGATCCTGATGACCTGCTCGCTCACGAACGCGCCGAGGTCGTGCGGCTCGGTGAGAAGCTCGGCGTCGCCCCGGATGTCCACCCCGCGCACCACCCAGGGGTCGATGCCGGCGATATCGTCGACGACCAGGGCGACCTTGGGGTTCGACTGCAGATTGCGCCACTTCTTGGAGGTGCCGAGGGAGTATCCGCCGATCAGGATCGTGCCGTCGTCCTGCGGGAAGAACCCCACGGGATTGGCCTGCGGCTGCCCCTTCGGGTCGACGGTGGCGAGCCGCCCGATGCGCTGGGTCCGCAGGTAGGCGCGCTCGGCTTCGCTGAATTCGGTCATGAGTCCAGCGTGACACCGCTGTCTCCCCGACCGCATCGTGCGAGGGGCCTACGAGGGACTACGAGGGAACCAGCCCGAGGTGTACGGGTTCTCAGCCTCCGGGCTCCGGCGTGCGCGCCCCGGGGGAGCGAGCCCGGCCCCGCACGGCAGCTCCCGCCCGCGGCCGGGGGCTCAGCCGGAGATGACGGCACCCGTCCAGGCGCCCACCACCAGCAGGCAGGCGAAGAGTTCGATCAGTACGCCCAGGCCGATCGCCCGCATCGCCGTACGGGTCGAGGCCCATGCGGCGCCATGGCTGCCGAGCCGGATGCGTTCGGCACCGTAGACGCCGGCCACGAAACCGAGGGGTGCGCCCAGCACCGGCACCACGAAGAAGCCGGCGACCCCCGCGGTGCCGCCGATGTAGAGGGTGCGCCAGGGCACCCCGGAGTCCTTCATATGACGGGCGGGGAGCAGCAACTTGAGCGTCTGGTTGAGCAGCAGCAGGGCTGTCGCTCCCATCAGCAGCCACCAGGCAACGGCCGTCTTCTCGGTGAGCGACCACCACAGCACTCCCGACCAGACGACCGGCGGCCCCGGTGCCCCGGGGACCAGCACGCCCAGCAGGCCGAGCAGCATCAGCAGCCCGACCGCGACCAGCTGCCAGGTCCCCATGGGCCCAGAGTGCCGGAAGCCACGCCGGTGCGCTTCCCGGTGGTGCCCTCCGCGGTGGCGGTGGCCTGCTGACCTGGGTCGCAGCAGGTCAGCGGGAGCGCGGGGCCGGAGCGGGCCGGGTCGGCAAGGCCGGCTGGGCCGACTGCCGCACCGGGTCCCGGCCCGCCCCCGCGCGGCTGCCGGGCTGTCGTCGCCGGACACCCGGCCGCGTACGAATGCCGGGCGGCCGTCAGGGGGTCACGAAGGCGGGCCCGACCGGGGTCTGTGCCAAGTTGCCTTCCCGAACGGGCGTGCACGTGGACAATTGAGGGATGAGTCAGCCCGGGGAGCGGTACGGCCACGAGGACGACTGGTGGCGGGAGTTGTACGACGAGGATCCACCGGATACGGGCCCCGCTCCCGCCGGGGACTCGCTGGACGACCGCTTCGACTCGGCGTCCCGCACGGTCGGCTCGCCGCCGGGCGGCCCCGTGCCGGACCCCTCGGAGCGCGGCCCGTACGCGGCCGGTTCCGCGGATCTCCCGCAGCGTGCCGCGGAGGAGGGCGAGTGGTGGCAGGGCTCCCCGTCGTTGCCCGATGCCGGCAAGCCTGCCGGACCGGCCCCCGAGGAGTGGCCGGAACCGACCTGGCCGCCACCGGGCGGCAGGGCTCCGGCCGGCGACGCCGGCCGGCCCCGGCCCGGACAGGAGCGATTCCCCTCGCCCCCGCCGTCCGCCGGACCGCGTCCGTCACCGGACGAGTCGTGGCCGACCGCCGGGCCGGAGTCACCACCGCACGGGCCCCCGCACTCCGCCCGGCCGGAGCCACCACTGCATGGACCCCTGCCCTCCGCCCGATCGCGGCAGGCCCCGGATGAGCCGTCGCCTGCCCGGCCCTCGGCGCCCGCCCGGCCCTCACCGCCCGGGCGCGGTCCTGACGACGATGAGCCGGCGTCGGTGTACGCGGACGAGCCCACGGCGCTGCCTGCGGCCGATCCGGGTGATCTCGACGACCTCGTACCGGACACCGTGCTCGACGGCGCCCGGTACGGCTCCCTCGCGCTGCGGGCCGTCTCCACCCGGGGTCAGTCCGCCCGCCATCGCGGTGAGCCCCGCCGCGACGCCCTGCTCACCGCCCGGTTCGGGAGCGGTGACCGGGCGCTGCTGCTGGTCGCCGTCGCCACGGGTACCCGGGCCGCCGAGGGCGCGCACCGAGCCGCGGGCGACGCCTGCCGCTGGATCGGTGCCGCCGTCGGCCGCAGTCACGCCCGGCTCGCCGAGGACATACGGGCCGGGCGGCGCGGCGCCCTGAAGGCGGGGCTGCACCGGCTCACCGACCGGTCGTACGGCCGCCTCCGCGCCCGCGCCGGCGAGTTGGGGCTCGCCCCGGCCGACTACAGCGCGACCCTGCGCTGTCTGCTGCTCCCGGCCGACCCCGCGTGCCGTGTCCGGGTGTTCTTCGGGGTGGGCGAGGGCGGGCTGTTCCGGCTGCGGGAAGGCGCCTGGCAGGACATCGAGCCCGCCGTACGGGAGGCGGACACCCGCGGCGGCCCCGTCGTCGGCTACGGATCCGCCGCGCCCGAGCAGCCCGACGCCGGGGACCGGCTCACCGTCGATCTGGGCGTGGTGGCCTCACCGCCGTCCGGCGGACCGGCCCCGGGAGAGCCCGCACCGGCTGCGGAGCCGTTCCGTTTCCGGGCCTCCGTCGCCTGCCCGGGGGACACCCTCCTGCTCTGCAGCGCGGGTCTGGCCGCTCCGCTGCGCGGTGAGCCCGCGCTCGCCGGGCTGCTGGCCGAACGGTGGGCTCCGGACTGCCCGCCCGGCCTGCCGGCCTTCCTCGCCGACCTCCAGCTGCGGGCCCAGGGGTACGGCGACGATCGCACGGCTGCCGCCGTCTGGGAGGCGTAACCGCTCCGCCCGTGCATTGATGGGACGAGGGCTGGACGAGGACCCCCGACCGGACGCGAAGGGTGTGCGCAGACATGGCCAAGCAGACTGTGGCGGAGCAACTCGTCGACATCCTCGCGAGAGCCGGGGTGCGCAGGCTCTACGGCATCGTCGGTGACAGCCTCAACCCGGTCGTGGACGCCGTCCGCCGGCACCCCGCCGTCGACTGGATCCAGGTCCGCCACGAGGAGACCGCGGCCTTCGCCGCCGGTGCCGAGGCTCAGCTCACCGGCAGGCTCGCCGCCTGCGCCGGGTCCAGCGGCCCGGGAAACCTGCACCTCATCAACGGTCTCTACGACGCGCACCGTTCGATGGCTCCCGTGCTCGCCATCGCCTCGCACATCCCCAGTACCGAGATCGGCACGAGTTACTTCCAGGAGACCCACCCCGACCACCTCTTCCGCGACTGCAGCCACTACTGCGAGCTGATCTCCAACGTCCAACAGATGCCCCGTGTGGTGCAGACGGCGGTCCAGCACGCGATCGGGCGCAGCGGCGTCAGCGTGCTCTCCCTCCCCGGTGACATCGCCGGCCGGCAGGCCCCGGACAGGCCGATCGAGCACGCCCTGGTCACCTCGCGGCCGACCGTACGCCCCGGTGACGCGGAGATCGACGAGCTGGCCCGGATGGTGGACGACGCGAAGACCGTCACGCTGTTCTGCGGCAGCGGGACGGCCGGTGCCCACGCCGAGGTCATGCGGTTCGCGGAGCGGGTGAAGTCCCCGGTGGGCCACGCACTGCGTGGCAAGGAGTGGATCCAGTTCGACAACCCGTACGACGTCGGGATGAGCGGGCTGCTGGGCTACGGGGCGGCGTACGAGGCCACCAACGAGTGCGATCTGCTGATGCTGCTGGGCACCGACTTCCCCTACAACGCCTTCCTGCCGACGGACAAGAAGATCGTGCAGGTGGACGTGCGGCCCGAGCATCTCGGCCGGCGTTCCCAGCTCGACCTCGCGGTCTGGGGCGACGTCCGGGAGACGCTGCGCAGTCTCACCCCGAAGGTGACGGTGAAGACGGACCGCAGGTTCCTCGACAGGATGCTCAAGAAGCATGCCGACGCACTCGAAGGGGTCGTCAAGGCCTACACCCGCAAGGTGGAGAAGCACGTCCCGATCCATCCCGAGTACGTGGCCTCGGTGCTGGACGACGAGGCCGCCCCGGACGCGGTCTTCACCGTGGACACGGGGATGAACAACGTCTGGGCGGCGCGCTATCTCACCCCCAACGGCACCCGTCGGGTGATCGGTTCCTTCACCCACGGCTCGATGGCCAACGCCCTGCCGCAGGCGATCGGCGCGCAGTTCCTCGACCGCAGGCGCCAGGTCATCGCGATGGCGGGCGACGGCGGGTTCTCGATGCTGATGGGCGACTTCCTCACCCTGGTGCAGTACGACCTGCCGGTGAAGGTCGTACTGTTCAACAACTCCGCGCTCAGCATGGTGGAGCTGGAGATGATGGTGGCCGGCCTCCCCGCGTACGGCACCGGCAACCGCAATCCGGACTTCGCCGGGGTGGCGAACGCCGCGGGGGCGTACGGCATCCGTGTCGAGAAACCGAAGCAGCTCCACGGCGCGCTCAGGGATGCCTTCAAGCACAAGGGCCCGGCGCTGGTGGACATCGTCACGGATCCGAACGCACTCTCCATCCCGCCGAAGATCAGCGCGGAGATGGTGGCGGGCTTCGCGGTCTCGGCCAGCAAGATCGTGCTCGAGGGCGGGGTCGGCCGGATGGCGCAGATGGCCCGCTCCAACCTGCGGAACATTCCCCGACCCTGACGGCCCGGCGGCGGGACGCTGCGCCGTACGGGTGGAACACGTGCCCGAGTGGAATGCCCGCTCGCCCGCCACGGAATGTCCCACCGTGTCGACTGTTGCGCCGCGGGGGACCGCGGCGACCGTCCTCCCCTGATGCCCGGCACCGTTCTCCCGGCGGTGCCGGGCGTTGCCTCGTGGTGGCCCACTTCGCCCCGCACCGCCCGATGAGGTCCGTCGGTCCGACTCAGCCGAACTGCTGCTCGAGGTCCTTGAGTTTCCGCTCCAGGGAGTCGAGCCGGGGGAGCGCCAGGGTGTCGTCCTCGGCGGTGAGATCGACCGTCCGCGGGCGGGCGGAACGGCCGCCGGCCTCGCCCTCACCGCCGTTCATGGCCTGCAGGGACGGACGTGAGTGCACGGGCAGCGTCACCTGCTCGACTATGGCAGGTTCCGCGATCTGAGGGGCGGCCGCGGCCGTGCCCCGCGCCTCCACCTGGCGTCCGCCGCGGCTCCGGATGCTCAGCCGCTGCTGCCGGCTGATCGCCCGGTAGTGCGCCCGCTCCCGCTTCTCCTGCTCGCGCCGCCGCCTGCGGTTCTCCTCCTTCTGCCGACGGTCCTCGCGGACCTCCTCCACCGCCTCGTCCAGGGTCCGTACCCCCTCCAGCAGCATCAGCGACCAGGCACCGAAGGTCTCCCGGGGGGCCCGCAGCCAGCGGACGATACGGATCTGCGGCAGCGGCCGCGGTACGAGTCCCTGCTCGCGCAGTGCCGCCCTGCGCGTCTGCTTCAGCGCCCGGTCGAAGAGGACCGCCGCGGACAGGGACATCCCGGCGAAGAAGTGCGGGGCGCCCGCATGGTCGATACCGCGGGGCGCGTGCACCCAGTTGAACCAGGCGGCGGCACCCGCGAACGTCCACACCAGCAGCCGGGAGCCGAGCGCCGCGTCGCCGTGGCTCGCCTCGCGGACGGCGAGGACGGAGCAGAACATCGCCGCGCCGTCGAGCCCGAACGGGACGAGGTACTCCCAGCCGCCGGAGAGATTGAGGTTCTCCTGCCCGAAGCCGACCAGCCCGTGGAAGGAGAGCGCGGCGGCGACGGCCGCGCAGCAGAACAGCAGGACGTAGGAGGCGGTGCCGTACACCGCCTCCTTGCGGCGGCGGCGCTCCTCGCTGCGCTCCCAGCTGTCGGCCGGCGCCGTGCTGTCCTTGCCGGCGAGCCGGCCGCGGGTGACGACCACCACCGCCCCCAGCATGCCGACGAGCAGCAGCGCGCCCGGAAGCAGCCAGCTCAGCGATATGTCGGTCATTCTCATCAGGGGCCCCTTGCCTCGCTCCCGCCACTCCCGTGCCGTGCGGCACGTATCGGCGCCATCTTGGCGGAATCCGCCCTTGCCCCAAGAGGTTTCGGGCCAAGAGGGCGCCAATGGAGGCCCGTGGCATACGGATAGGGCGAAACAGCTCGAACTCCCTTACGGAGAAGGGGTGTTACGTTCGAGAGCGAGCCCCGGACGAGTGCTTCGGATCCCGTCAGCTTGCGGTGAGCCGGGCGACACGATCCGCGTCACAGGTGCGCGGGCACGTCACGCAGGTGTCCTCGGGCCGCAGCGTGTAGAAGAGGCAGCAGCTCGCCCGGTCACGGGTCGTCAGCGCCTCGCCGCACGGGCCGGTCAGCTTCCGGAACGCCGAACCCCCGGTGTACGGCAGGGTGGAGCCGGGCAGCAGCCGCTCCAGCTCGCTCATCGCCCGTGGCTCCTCGCCGAGGAGATGGCCGACGTACCACAGGCCTTCGACGATCTCATCGGTCGCCATGGCCCACAGGGCCCGCCGGCCGCGGCGCATCCGCGGCCGGAAGCCGTCGAGCACCGGAGCCAGGTGCTCGGCCACCGCTTCGCGCACCTCCGCGCGCAGGGCCGCCTCGTCGGGCACGACCCGGGCGTTCGGCAGTGCGGCCGCCGGGTCGTCCGGCAGACAGGCGAAGTCCCGGACCCGGACGGTCATCCGGCCCGCGGTGCGCTGGTAGGACACCTGGCCCACCGGCACCCGGGGCACGCGGCGGAGCAGGAACCAGGGCACGGTGAACAGAAGACAGGCCGGCCAGGCGTACCGGTGCAGCCCGAAGCCGGCGACGACATCGGGGCGGGCCCGCTGTCCGTAGTCCCGGCGGACCTGGGTGTCGTCCCAGGCGAGGAAGGTGTCGAGGGCCGGTCCGCCGGCGGCGAGCTCGGTGGCCGTGACCCAGCCGCCGCCGGAGCGTGGTGGCTCCTCGGTCACGCGCAGCCCGGGGAACACCTCGGCCAGCCGGGCGTAGGCCGTGGCGACGGGGGAGGAGGCAAGGGCCGGTACAGCCGGTGCGACGGACATGCGGGGACCACCGAATCGCGATCGTTAGCAGGTAAGCCTTACCTTACCCGATCTCAACGAGGTGTGACCGTGGCCCCGTCCCGCCTATGGTTCTCGGAAACGTCAGGAGGACCCTTATGGAGCAGGCCGGAGCCGAGGCCGCCGCGCCGCGCCTGCGTGAGCGCGCGGCGGAGCCGGAATTCCCGCTGCCCAGGGCGGGTTCACCCGTCCGTGCGCCCGGGGGACCCGCCGGGAGGCAGGCGGCCCGGGGTGAGCACGGTCACAGTGAGCCCCCGGCGCCGGGGTGCTCCCCGCCGCGCCGGCTCCCGCAGCGCCACTCCGTACGCGGTCAGGTCCTCGACGCGCTGCGCGGCGCGCTGGTGAGTGGCGAGCTGGTCCCCGGCGAGGTGTACTCCGCGCCCGCCCTCGCCGAGCGGTTCGGTGTGTCGGCGACCCCCGTACGGGAGGCGATGCAGCAGCTCGTCGCCGAGGGCGCCGTCGAGACCGTCCCCAACCGCGGTTTCCGGGTGGCCCGGCGCAGCGCGCGCGACCTCGCCGAGCTCGCCGAGGTCCGGGCCCTGCTGGAGGTGCCGGTCATGCTCGCGCTGGCCCGTACGACACCGCCGGAGATCTGGGAGGGGCTGCGTCCGCTCGCGGCCGAGACCGTCGCCGC
Organism: Streptomyces sp. 8N706; assembly: GCF_052245415.1. NCBI lineage: Bacteria > Bacillati > Actinomycetota > Actinomycetes > Kitasatosporales > Streptomycetaceae > Streptomyces > Streptomyces sp. 8N706. Next base: position 20,026 of record NZ_JBQQBW010000020.1, read on the forward strand.
CGCGGCGCGCGGTGACCGCGTCGGCTACGCCGAGTCCGACCGCGCCTTCCACCACGCCCTGCTCTCCCTGACCGGCAACCGCCAACTCGCCCTGGTGGGCGACGAACTGCACCGCCGGGCGCAGGGACCGGTGGGGGACGGTTCGATCGTCCGCACGGCAGATCTGCCGGCCGACGCGGCCGAGCACACCGCGCTGCTCGACGCGCTGGCCGCCCAGGACCTCGCCGTCGTCGAGCAACTGGTCCGCGAGCACTCGGCCGGGGCGCGCCGCAGGCGCTGATGCCGCCCTGCACCCTCTCCCGTGGGGAGCGGTCGGCGCTTGCTGATTCAACTGTCGGATCGGCCAATGGCCGTAGTTCTTCTTGTACGAATCCGATGTTGCTCGATCTTTTGCAGTCCCCCAGGATCCCCGAAACCCCGCCGACGGGCGGGGTGCGACGGGATCCTCAGGAGGAGCCATGGGTCGAATGGCCGATAGGCCGCCGACCTCACCAGCATGGGCACGCTCACGGTGCGGGGACCTGCCGCGTATGGGGGCATTCCCGTCCCGCCGTCCCTGACTGGCCTGCGGCACGGCTTTGCGGATATCCTCAAAACTGGAATGGATATCCAGGAGGTGCGTGTGACCAAGACCTTGATCGACGTGGATGAGCAGCTGCTGGCCGACGCCGCCGAGGTACTGGGTACCACCACGAAGAAGGACACGGTCAACACCGCGCTGCGAGAAATACTGGCCGCCAAGCGCAGGGCTCTGGCTCTCGCCGGACTGGCGGCCAGGGCCGACGCGGGAGAGTTCGACGAACTGCTCGACAAGAAGACCTACCGCCGGTGAACGCGGCGCGCTACCTGATCGACACCAGCGCACTCGTGCGAGTCCTGAAGCAACCGGCGCGCGACCAGTGGGAGAAACCCCTCTCCGAGGCCCTCATCGCCGTGTGTCCCGTCACCGAGCTCGAATTCCTCTACAGCGCGCGCTCCGCGGAGGACCGCGAGGAGATCGTCGAGGACCTCAGGGCACTGTTCGGCTGGGTCCCCGTGGACGACCGGGCTTACACCAGGGCCTGGGCAGTGCAGCGGGAGTTGACTGCTCTGGGCCGCCACCGCTCCGCCGGGCCTGTCGATCTCGTCGTCGCCGCGACCGCCGAGCTCCAGGGCCTCACCCTGCTCCACTACGACCGGGACTTCGAGACGATTTCCGGGGCCACGGGCCAGGCGACCCAGTGGCTGATGCCTTCGGGGTCGCTCTAAGGCCTGTCGTCAAACGGCCTCCTACCGCGGGAGGCCCACCATGCGTGACGTACCTTGACTTCTGCTGTGATGGTCAGGGCACGCAGGGGCCAAGTCTCAGGGGGACGCGTGGCGGTCGGACAGGTGGTCCGTCGAGGTGTTCGGCTCGGCGTGCGCATCGGACTTGTGCCGGCGATCATCTTCGGCTCCGTATGGCTCATTGCCGCCGCGATGTGGCTCATCACCGGAACGCACCAAGGTGCCCTGCAGGGTCTCATGCATGGCATGACCGCGGTAGGTGGAAGTATGGGGGTCGGCGTCCTGCTCGGTGCCGTGACCGGTGGTGCACTTGCGCTGTCACCGGAGTGGCTTGCCGCTCGGGCCCCGCTGCGGGGACTGCTTGCCGGAGCCATCGCAAGCACGATGTTTTCCACGGACATGCAGAACTCGACTACGCCCAGGGCCTGCTCTACACCGAGGCAGGCCACCACAAGGCGGCTGTGCCGTTCCTACGCGCCGCCCTCGCCCATCAGGACCGCACGTACGGCCGGAACCGTGCCCTGTACCGCCTCACCCTCGCTCGCAGCCTGGTGCAGGCGGGAGAGGCAGACGAGGGTGCCTGCGAGGCAGTCGGCAGCCTTGAGCACTTGACCGAGGTGGAGTCCGGCCGAGTCGTGCGCCGCCTGGTCGAGGTGCGCGGGCTGCTCGAGGGCATCGACGCTGCGAGCGCTCGGGAGTCCGTAGACGCACTGACCGAGTACGTCCGATGAAAGGCAGGTCCATGGCCGAGGTGACGTATCAGCGATGGGACAGGGCCGGAGCGGGCGAGCAGCTCGAGGTGTTTCTCCCGGCCTACGAGGAGGTGTACGTCGACCCGCCGCGCTCCGCCCGGCACCTCGCCTCAGATGCGGGCGGAGAGTCCTGCGGATGCGATCACCCTGTCCGACCCGCGTCCACGGCGCGGCTGAAACGCGGAGGGCTCCTGCCGAATTCAGCAGGAGCCCTTTTCTGTACGGGTGCTGAACGCGCTGCCGTTACCAGCTGCCGTCACCAGCTCTCTCGGTCTCGAACGGCTCCGGCCCGGCCGGGGAATTCAGCCGGTGGCGCGACCACCGTCTCAGAGGATGAGGCGGACAGTGAGCTGCGTGTCCGTCGGGTTGAGGAGTTCGGCGTGGATATCGCCGCGAGCCGTCCGGTAGGCCTTCGTGCCTCCGGTGATCGCCAGATTGATGTCGCCGGGGCCGGCATTGGTGACGGAGATCAGCCCCTGCGCGGTGAGCTGTCCCCGGGGCAAGGTGAGGGTGACCACACACTGTTGGTCGAACTCGTCATTCGGGGCGGTCCGGGTCAGTGTGCAGACCCCGCCCTCGGTGCCGACCTTGGTGCTCCCACGGTAGAGGTCCGCGCTGGTGACGAACTCGTCCCCCTGGCTGGGGCCGGGGTCGCCCACGTCGACGTAGGAAAACTGAGTCTGTTTCGCGACCAGCTGGAAGATGAATGTGCTGGCTTTCGTGGACGGTGTCGCGGCCGGTGCCGAGGAGGCACCTGCGAGAACGGCGGCGAGAGCGGTGGCCGTGCCCAGGCCGAGAAGTTTGAGATGGCGCATGGTGTGTCTCCGAATCAAGTGTCCGGTAGCCCCTGCCAGTTCGGGGGCCGATCCTCACCCAGGATGAGGTGGCTTACGCAATTCAGTGACCGCCATCCAGGTGAATATGGTGAATCATCACCTTCGCGAGTGAATGGTTCACTTGACGACGAGACCTCCCACTCGATATTGAGCCAATTGGCCGGTTGCTGAACCGCCGCGCGCAGTCGGCGCGGCGGATTCAGGCCCGTCGCGGTGGCCGAGGAGGCAGGGGGAACAGCCCGGCTGCCATGTCCCGGGAGTCAAGGAGGGCAGGCCCGTGACCGGGGTTGCCGGTCGGGGATGCTGTGCGGCGTGCCAGCAGGTCGCTGCGGCGATGTGGCCCGCGGCTCAGATCGATGTCCGCCCAGCTGCCCCGACGGAGGCCGGTCTTCCCGGCAGCGGCACGGCATCCGCAGCCGCAGTCGCAGCCGGTTGGCGGGCCCCGGGCGTTACGCCGCCGGTTCGGCGGCCAGTTGGGCGGCCAGCCAGGTCGGGACGCCGCCCAGCAGGCGGACCAGGCGGGCCGCCTCCGCGCGCAGGCGGGTGGCCTCCGGTTCCGGTTCGGCGTCCGCCAGGGCCGCCAGCGCCGGGGCCGTGCCGATCAGATAGCCGAGCTCCTCCCGGATACGGAGCGACTCGGAGAAGCCGTGCCGGGCCTCGGCCAGATCACCGTCGCGCAGCGCCAGCCCGGCCAGATGCCGCCAGGTGAAGGAGCACAGCAGCAGGTCACCGCCCGCGGTGGCGCCCGCGTGGGCGCGGCGGTAGGCCGCGCGGGCGGACTGCGGGCTGTCGGCGATGTGCTCGGCGATCAGTCCGCGCCGGAAGTCCAGCAGCGGGCGCCCCGGGGCGTTCGGAGCCAGCAGTGCCGCGGCGCGCCCGAGTGCCGCACGTGCCTCGTCGGCCCGGTCGCGCACCCCGAGCACCGTCGCCGCGTACGCCAGATGCCCTCGCTCGCAGGCCGCCGCGCCCCGCTCGTCGTCGCTGCTCACGACCGCTTCCGCGGCCCGTAGCGCCTCCTCGGCCGCGGCCCAGCCGGACGCGGTGAACATGCACCGTTCGACCAGGAGGACGGCGCGCTGGAGCGCCGCGGACGGGTCGTCGGCGGCGTACGGGGCGAGCAGCGCCGCGGCGTCGTCCCAGCAGCCGCGCGACCGGAGCCGCCACACCGCCACCCGGCGGGGGTCGTGGAGGTCCTCCGCCCCGGCCGACTCCGGCCGTTCCGAATGTGACATGGCGGTATCCGCCACATTCCCTCCCCTTGCGCGCCGTCGAGCCGGAAGCCGTTGCCGCATCTCAGCACGGATTCCGGTGCCGAGCCAAGAGGGGCGGGTGAACGGATTCACAAACGGCCCGGGAGGAAGCGGGGTTTCAGCTGAATCCCGCAGCGTGGGGTTCAGCCCGTCCGCAGGGTGGGTTCAGCTCATCCGCAGGGCCAGGAAGAAGTCCAGCTTGTCCTCCAGCCGGGCCAGGTCACGGCCCGTCAGCTGTTCGATCCTCCCCACCCGGTACCGCAGCGTGTTGACATGCAGATGCAGCCGTGCGGCGCAGCGGGTCCACGAGCCGTCGCAGTCCAGGAACGCCTCCAGCGTCGGGATCAGCTCGGCGCGGTGCCGGCGGTCGTAGTCGTGCAACGGATCCAGCAGCCGCGCGGTGAAGGCCCGGCGTACGTCGTCGGGCACGAAGGGCAGCAGCAGGACGTGCGAGGCCAGCTCGTGATGGCCCGCCGCGCACACCCGTCCCGCCCGCGCCGCCGCAACCCGGCGGGCGTGCCGGGCCTCCTCCAGCGCGCCGCGCAGGCCCTCGGCGGAGTGCACGGCCGCGCTGAAGCCCATCGTCAGCCGCCCGTCGCCGTCCAGGCCGCGGGAGAGCGGCTCGTCGACCGCCGCCAGCAGCTCGTCGGCGTGGATCCCGGCCACCGTCCCCTCGCTCCCGCCCTCGCCCTCGCTCTCGGCGACGGGCGGCAGCGGCACCAGCGCGATCGCCTCGTCACCGGTGTGCGCCACCGCGATCCGGTCCGACGGCTCGGTGCTGTCCGCCCGCGGATCGACGAGTATCTCCTCCAGCAGCGCCTGGGCGACCGGCCCGCCCTCGATGCCGGCGCCGTCCCACTCGACCCGGCCCACCACCACCTGCCAGTGCGGTGCGCTGCCCAGCCCCGGCAGCAGTACGGGCGCGGCGACCCGCAGCCGGGCCGCGACCTCGGCCGGCGGGGCGCCCGCCTGCACCAGCTCCAGCACCTCCTGGGCCAGCCTGCGCCGTACCGTACGGGCCGCGTCCCGGCGGTCCCGCTCGACCGCGATCAGCTGGGTGACACCGTGCAGCAGGTCGAGCCGCTCGGCCGGCCAGTCCCCGGCGTCCGCCTCCACGGCCAGCAGCCAGTCCGAGAGCACGGTCTCGCGTACGTCCCGGGGGCGCGCCGCGCCGCGACCCGCTCCGGCGGCAGGGCGGTCCCCTCCGCTGCGGATGGGGAAGAGCGAGTACGTCGCGCCCTGGGCGAGCAGCCGGTGGGGACCGCGCCGGCCGCCGCGCGTGGCCGCCAGATGCTCGCCCGCCAGTGAGGCGCACACCGAGGCCGGCAGCCCCGGGCCGGCGCCGTCCCGGCCGGAGCCGGCGATCCGCCGCCCGGTGGGGGAGAGCACCCACGCGCGTAGATCGAGATCGCTGCCGAGCAGATCGAGCACCACCTCGGGGCCGCCGCCCGAGGGCCCGGAGGTCATCAGCCGACGGTGCCGGTCCACCACCGCCGCCAGGTCGCCGGCGCGCTCACCGGAGACCTGCCGCACCACATGCTCGGTGATGACGGCGAAGGCCACCTCCTCGTCCACCGCGAACAGCGGCAGCCGGTGGCGGGCACAGGCCGCCACCAGGTCCTCGGGGACGGACCCCAGCTCGGCCTCGCCCGCCGCGAGCCCCGCGACTCCGGCCTGGACGAGGATGCGTACGAAGCGCTCGGAGTCCTCCGGCCCACGGCGCCAGGCGAGGCCGGTGAGCACCAGTTCACCGCCGGACAGATAGCGGCTCGGGTCCCGCAGATCGGTGGTCATCACACCGCGCACCGTGCGGTCCAGTTCCCTCTCACCGCCGAGCAGCCGCAGGCCGAGGGTGCCGGTCTCCAGCAGTGCGCGCAGCCGCATCGTCGCCGCCGTTCCGTTTCTGAGCCCGTCTTTCGTTCGAATCTACAAGACGCGTCCCCTGGCCAGCCAACTGCTTCATGTTTTCGGTGACTGCACCCATCGGGGCGTACCTCGGTGTACTGGGTCCGAGGCGCGTGAACAGGACATGGGGGAAGCCGGCGAGCCCGCGGACCTCTCCGCCGGGCCGTCGACCGATTCCGGGAAGAGAGCCGCTCATGGACTTCCTTCGCCCCGCCGGCTGGGAGGAGGCGCTCGCCGCCAAGGCCGAGCACCCTGCCGCCGTGCCCATCGCGGGCGGCACCGACGTGATGGTCGAGATCAACTTCGACCAGCGCCGGCCCGAGCAACTGCTCGACCTCGCCCGCATCCCGGAGCTGCGGGAGTGGGAGGTCGGCGAGGAGACCGTCCGGCTCGGCGCCTCCGTCCCGTACACCATGATCATGGAGCATCTGCGGGCCGAGCTCCCGGGCCTGGCCCTCGCCTCCCACACCGTCGGCTCGCCGCAGATCCGCAACCGCGGCAGCGTCGGCGGCAACCTGGGCGCTGCGTCCCCGGCCGGTGACGCACACCCGGCGCTGCTCGCCGCCGGAGCCGAGGTCGAGGCCGTGTCGGTCCGCGGCACCCGCCTCATCCCGGTGGAGGAGTTCTACACCGGCGTCAAGCGCAACGCCCTCGCACCGGACGAGCTCATCAGGGCCGTCCACATCAAGAAGGCCGACGGCCCGCAGCAGTTCTCCAAGGTCGGCACGCGCAACGCGATGGTCATCGCGGTCTGCGCCTTCGGCCTCGCCCTGCACCCGGCGACCCGCACCGTGAAGACCGGTATCGGCTCCGCCGCACCCACCCCGGTACGCGCCCGCGCGGCCGAGGACTTCCTCAACGCGGCGCTCGCCGAGGACGGCCTCTGGGAGAGCGGCGGGGCCATCACCCCCGCCATCGCCCGGGAGTTCGCCGAGCTGTGCTCCGGCGCCTGCAACCCCATCGACGATGTGCGCGGCAGCGCCGCGTACCGGCGTCACGCGGTCGGCGTCATGGCCCGCCGCACGCTCGGCTGGACCTGGGACGCCTATCGCGGCGTCTCCCGCGGCGACGAAGGAGGCACACCGTGCGCGTGAACCTCACGGTCAACGGCCGTCCCCAGAAGGCCGACGACGTCTGGGAGGGCGAGTCGCTGCTGTACGTCCTGCGGGAGCGGCTGGGCCTTCCCGGCTCCAAGAACGCGTGCGAGCAGGGTGAGTGCGGCTCCTGCACGGTCCGCCTCGACGGCGTCCCCGTCTGCGCCTGCCTCGTCGCCGCCGGCCAGGCCGAGGGCCGCGAGGTCGTCACCGTCGAGGGCCTCGCCGACCACGCCCGGCAGCGCGCTGCCGCCCCTGAGGCACCGGCCGGACTCGCCCCCGTCCAGCAGGCGTTCATCGACGCGGGAGCGGTCCAGTGCGGCTTCTGCACCCCGGGCCTGCTGGTCGCCGCCGACGAGCTGCTGGAGCGCAACGCCGAGCCCTCCGACGCGGACATCCGCGAGGCGCTGTCGGGCAATCTCTGCCGCTGCACGGGCTACGAGAAGATCCTCGACGCGGTACGCCTCGCGGCCGCCCGCGGCGCGGCCGTGCCGTCCGGGGAGGGGGCCTGAGATGGGCTCCCGGACGACCAGGACATCCGTACCCTCGCGTACTCCCACCACGCTCACCCAGGGCAGCACCACCAAGGGCGGCATCACCGAGTCCACGCTGCGCCCCGACGGGACGCTCAAGGTGAACGGCGAGTTCGCGTACGCATCGGACCTGTGGCACGAGGACATGCTGTGGGGCGTCACCCTCCGCAGCCCGCACGCCCACGCCGAGATCCGCTCGGTCGATGTCTCCGAGGCCCTGGCGCAGGCCGGCGTTCACGCCGTGCTCACCTACGACGACCTCCCCACCGCCGTCCGGCACTACGGCCTGGAGATCCGGGATACCCCCGTACTGGCCCACGGCCGGGTCCGCCACCACGGCGAGCCGGTGGCCGTCGTCGCCGCCGACCACCCGGAGACCGCGCGCCGCGCCGCCGCCAAGATCAAGGTCGACTACGTCCTCCTGCCGGTCGTCACCGACGAGGCGAGCGCTACGGCCGAGGACGCGCCCGTGCTGCACCCCGGCCGCGACGACAACCACGCCCGCCACGTCCCGCACCCCAACGTGCTCCACCGGCAGCCGATCGTCCGCGGCGACGTGGCGGCGGCCCGGGCCCGGGCGGATGTGATCGTCACCGGCGAGTACGAGGTCGGCATGCAGGACCAGGCCTTCCTCGGACCGGAGTCCGGCCTCGCCGTGCCCGCCGAGGACGGCGGTGTCGACCTCTACATCGCCACCCAGTGGCTCCACGCCGATCTGCGGCAGATCGCCCCCGTCCTCGGCCTGCCCGAGGACAAGGTGCGGATGACGCTCTCCGGCGTCGGCGGCGCCTTCGGCGGCCGTGAGGATCTGTCGATGCAGATCCACTCCTGCCTGCTGGCGCTGCGCACCGGCAGACCGGTCAAGATCGTCTACAACCGCTTCGAGTCGTTCTTCGGGCACGTCCACCGCCACCCCGCCAAGCTCCGCTACGAGCACGGCGCCACCCGTGACGGCAAGCTCACCCATATGACCTGCCGGATCGTGCTGGACGGCGGTGCGTACGCCTCCTCGTCCCCGGCCGTCGTCGGGAACGCCTCCTCCCTGTCCGCCGGCCCGTATGTGATCGACAACGTCGACATCGAGGCCCTCGCCCTCTACACCAACAACCCGCCCTGCGGGGCGATGCGCGGCTTCGGCGCGGTCCAGGCCTGCTTCGCCTACGAGGCCCAGATGGACCGGCTCGCGGCGGAGCTGGACATGGACCCGGTCCGGTTCCGCCGGCTCAATGCGATGTCACAGGGCACGATCATGCCGACCGGCCAGCCGGTCGACTCCCCGGCACCCGTCGCCGAACTCCTGCGCCGCGTCCAGGCGATGCCGATGCCCCCGGAGAGGCAGTGGGAGTCCGCGGGCCCGGGCGGTTCCGCCACGGACGTCCGGGCGCTGCCCGGCGGCCTGTCCAACACCACCCACGGCGAGGGCGTCGTCCGGGGCGTCGGCTACGCCGTCGGCATCAAGAACGTCGGCTTCTCCGAGGGCTTCGACGACTACTCCACGGCGCGGGTGCGCCTGGAGGTCGTGGCAGGCGAGCCGGTCGCCCTGGTGCACACCGCGATGGCCGAGGTCGGCCAGGGCGGCGTCACCGTGCACGCCCAGATCGCCCGGACCGAGCTCGGCGTCACCCAGGTGACCATCCACCCGGCCGACACCCGGGTCGGGTCCGCCGGCTCCACCTCCGCCTCCCGCCAGACCTACGTCACGGGCGGCGCGGTCAAGCACGCCTGCGAGGCCGTCCGCGAACGCGTGCTGGAGCTCGGCCGGCGGAAGTTCGGCTCGTACCACCCCGCCTGGGCCACCGCCGAACTCCTGCTGGAGGGCGGCAAGGTCGTCACCGACGGAGGAGAGGCCCTCGCCGCCCTCGCCGATGTCCTGGAGGGCGAGATCATCGACATCGAACGGGAATGGCGCCACCGCCCGACCGAGCCGTTCGACCCGCACACCGGCCAGGGCAACGGCCACGTCCAGTACTCCTTCGCCGCCCACCGCGCCGTCGTCGAGGTCGACACCGAACTGGGACTGGTCAAGGTCGTCGAGCTGGCCTGCGCCCAGGATGTCGGCAAGGCGCTCAACCCCCTGTCGGTGGTCGGCCAGATCCAGGGCGGTACGACCCAGGGCCTCGGCCTCGCCGTCATGGAGGAGATCGTCGTGTCCGACGACGGGCGCGTACGCAACCCGTCCTTCACCGACTATCTGATCCCGACCATCCTCGACACCCCGACCATCCCGGTCGACGTCCTCGAACTGGCCGACGACCACGCGCCGTACGGTCTCCGGGGCGCCGGCGAGGCGCCGACCCTGTCCTCCACCCCGGCCGTGGTGGCCGCCATCCGCCAGGCCACCGGTCTGGCCCTGACCCGCGTACCGGTACGCCCCGAGCACCTCACCGGTAGCTGACCGGCACCCTGAAGGAGAGGTGATCGCCATGCTGGACCTCGCCGAAGAGCTCAGCCGGTGGTGCGAGCGGGGGTGCGACTTCGCCGTCGCCACCGTCGTGGCCACGCACGGCAGCGCGCCACGGCAGCCCGGCGCCTCCCTCGCGGTCGGCGCCGACTCCACGGCGATCGGCTCCGTCTCCGGTGGCTGCGTGGAGGGCGCGGTCTACGACCTGTGCCAACGGGCCCTGGAGACGGGCGAGTCCGTGCTCGAGCGCTTCGGCCACAGCGACGAGGACGCCTTCGCCGTGGGCCTGACCTGCGGGGGCGTCATCGACATCCTCATCACCCCCGTCCGGGCGACGGGCTCCCCGGCGGCCGGCACCGACCGGGAGACCCTCGCCGCCGCGCTGGCCGCCGCGGCGGCAGGCGAGGCGACGGCGGTCGTGCGCCTCGTCGAGGGCCCCGCGGAGCTGACGGGCCGATGGCTGCACGTACGGCCGGGCGGCTCGTACTCCGGCACCCTGGGCGGCCCCCCGGAGCTGGACCGTACGGCCGCCGCCGAGGCCGGTGCGCTCCTCGGCGCGGGCCGCACCGGGACGGTCGCACTCGGCGCCGACGGCAGCCGCTGCGGACAGCCGGTGCTCCTGCTCGTCGAGTCCAGCGTCCCGCCGCCGCGAATGATCGTCTTCGGCGCGGTCGACTTCGCCGCCGCCCTGGTCCGGATGGGCAAACTCCTCGGCTACCACGTCAGCGTGTGCGACGCGCGCCCCGTCTTCGCCACCGCGCGGCGCTTCCCCGAGGCCGACGAGGTCGTCGCGGACTGGCCGCACCGCTACCTCGACGCGCAGGAGCTGGACGGCCGGACGGTCCTGTGCGTGCTCACCCACGACGCGAAGTTCGACGTACCCCTCCTCGCACGGGCCCTGAAGCTCCCCGTCGCCTACATCGGCGCCATGGGCTCCCGCCGCACGCACCTCGACCGCCTCGACCGGCTCCGCCATGCCGGTGTCACCGACGCCGAACTGGCCCGGCTCCGCTCGCCGATCGGCCTCGACCTCGGCGCCCGTACACCCGAGGAGACGGCGCTGTCGATCGCCGCGGAGATCGTCGCCGACCTCCACGGCGGCACGGGCGCACCCCTCACGGGGGCGGACACCCCGATCCACCGTGACGCGCCGCCGCCGGTGGGCCGTATCGGCTCGGTGGCATAGCCAGGTGACGATCCGACGCGGGAGCCGGCATGGGCCCGGTGACCGCCCGCGTCGTCAACCGCGGGCGCTACGGCCCCCGTCCGACGCCCGCAGGGCGATGGCGGTGACGAGCAGCCCGTCCCGGGCCAGCCAGCGGCCGGTGAAGCCCGTCAGCGGCGTGCCGTCGGGGCGGGCTCCCGGACGCAGGAGCCGCGCCGAGAACGTGCCCGATGACTCGGTGTCGTCGTCGAAAGCGATCTCCGCGTCATGGAAGTCGATCTCCTGCCAGGTCATCGGGAACCACGCCTTGTAGACGGACTCCTTGGCGCTGAACAGCAGCCGGCCCCGGTGCACCGGGCCGTCCGCCGCCGGGTCCTGCACCCACAGGGACTCGGGCGGCAGCGCGATCGCCTCCAGGACCCCCTCGGGCAGCGGCCCGTTGGGCTCCGCGTCGATACCTATCGCCAGGACGTCGTCCGCCCGGGCCAGCGCCGCCGCACGATACCCCTTGCAGTGGGTCATGCTCCCCACCACGCCCGCGGGCCACTGGGGCACATTGCGCACCCCCGGCAGCACGGGCGCGGCCGGGAGCCCGAGCCCGGCGAGCGCGCGCCGCGCACACGCCCGTACGGTCGCGAACTCCGCCCTGCGCGTCTGCACCGCGGACGCCACCAGGGCCGCCTCCTGCGGATACAGCTCCGCCTCCGCCTCGTCGTCGAACGCCTCGGCGCAGACGACGGCCTCCGGGACCAACTCGCCGATCACGCGCGGTCCGTCCTGCGGGCCGGGACGCCCTCCTCGACGGGGGGCTCTTCCGTGAACGGCGCGATCAGCCGCAACAGGCCCCGAGGATGGCCGCGTTTGCGCCACTCGCGCGGATAGCCGATCGAGACCTCCTCGAAGCGGACCCCGTCGTACCAGGTGGTGCGCGGGATGTGCAGATGCCCGTAGACGACCGCCGCGGTGTTGAACCGGGTGTGCCAGTCGGCCGTCAGCTCGGTGCCGCACCACTGGGCGAACTCCGGATACCACAGGATCTGCGTGGGCTCCCGCACCAGGGGGAAGTGGTTGACGAGCACGAGCGGCACCGCCGGGTCGTGCGCGGCCAGCCGGCGTTCGGTCTCCGCCACCCGGGCCCGGCACCAGGCGGCCCGGCCGGGGTGGGGGTCGGGGTGCAGCAGGAACTCATCCGTGCACACCACGCCCGCCTCGTACGCACGCGCCAGTGACTCCTCCTCCGTCGAGGTGCCGGGCGCCCGGAAGGTGTAGTCGTAGAGCACGAAGAGCGGAGCGACGGCGACCGGGCCGCCCGGGCCGTCCCATACGGGGTACGGGTCCTCCGGTGTCACCACGCCCAGGCTCCGGCACAGCTCCACCAGATGCCGGTAGCGCTCCTCGCCGCGCAGCTGGACGGGATCCTCGCGCGGGGTCCACAACTCGTGGTTGCCGGGCGCCCAGATCACCTTGGCGAACCGATCGGCCAGAAGGCGCAGCGCGCGCTCGATGTCCTCGGTCTGTTCGGCCACGTCCCCGGCCACGATCAGCCAGTCGCCGTCGGTTCCGGGCCGCAGCGACTCCGTGATGGGCCAGTTCTCGGCCACCCCGACGTGCAGGTCGCTCACCGCGAGCAGCCGGCGCTCGTCAGCCCCGGGCGGCGCGGGTCCGGGGTCGGACGTGGAGGGTTCAGGTGCAATCGGCGACATCGACGTCCCAACTGGTCGGCGGGTCCTGACGGTGACGGATCGTGCGTTCGGTCCACCCGTGGGGGGTGCTGTTCGACGGTGCTGAGCGTGATACTGCGGTGGACCCACCGGAGCGGTGTCCGCGGCGCGCTGCCGGCCTGCCGGAAGAGGCCGCGGCCCGTGGTGGCGCCGGGCCGCTGCCGTCATCAGACCAGAAATGACGTGCCGTTCCCCGCCAATAGGGTAATTGTGTGGGCGGATTGGGTCGCGGACGGTCCCCGGCCGCACCGCATCACCGGGCCCCGCCGCACCGCATCACCGGTCGCCGGCCGCGACCCGCGCGCCGCTGAGGGCGGTCCCCGGGCCCTCAGCACGGGGCACCGGCCCAGGGACCGGTGTGGGGCCGGGCATCACGGGAGCTGCTCGCCCCACCAGCGGCCTGCTGACCAGGCGAGCGCGTAGCCCGCGCTGTTGAGGGCGCAGTGCAGTGCCACGGGTGGGATCAGGCTGCCGGAGCGGCGGCGGAGTTCGCAGAAGAGCACGCCGACGAGGGCGGTACCTGCGACCGCCGCCGTGACGGACAGGGCGACACCGGTGGAACCGGTGCCGAAGGCGGCCTCGGCGGCCGCGTTCGAGCTGGTGAGCCCGCGAGCCGGCACCACGTGCCAGAGCCCGAACAGTACGGAGGAGACGGCGGTGGCCCAGACGTGGCCCCGCCGTCGCTCGACCAGGGCCCACAGCACACCGCGGAACGCGATCTCCTCGAGCAGCACGGTGCCCAGCGGCACGCGGACCAGCACGCGGAACACCAGCTCTCCCGGGGACAGGTTGGCGGCACGCTCGTCCAGGAAGGCCTCCCGGGTGACCGGCACGGCCAGCCCCACCAGGTAGACCGCCAGGACGGCTGCGGCCAGGACCAGTCCCCACCGCAGACCGCGGCGGGCCGCGGCCGCACCGAGTCCCAGGTCGGCCCAGGTGAGTCCGGACCGCCGGGCGATCAGCAGGAGGACGGCGGCGGTGGCGGCACAGAGGGGCACGTAAGCGCCGGCCGGGAGCCGGTTGACCAGTACCTGCACGGCCGCGAGCACCGCGATGACCAGAGTGATCCGCATGATCCCTCCAGCATCGCCGACCCGGGAGGCCGGTCGGCCGCACAACGCGCCCGGCGGTGGTGCGCCGACTCCCCTGGAGGCCGGTGGCGAGCCCCGCCCAAGGAGCGAGGCTTTGAGTCCTCCGCGCACCGGCTGCTCAGAGCCAGTCGCGGTGTTTGAAGATGACGTACAGGCTCACACAGACCACGGCCATCAGCATGAGCGCGAAGGGGTAGCCGAACACCCAGTGCAGTTCCGGCATGTGGTCGAAGTTCATGCCGTAGATCGTGCCGACCAGGGTCGGGGCGAAGAGGATGGCCGCCCAGGCCGAGATCTTCTTGATCTCTTCGTTCTGTTCGAAGCCCGCTTCCGCGAGGGCTCGCATCTCGGCGTTCTGCTGCTGTCCGACCAGGGTGGCGTTGACCGTCAGGATGTCCGCCAGGGCCTGGCGGAAGCTGTCCACGCGCTCGCTGGTGTGGGTGACGTGGTCGGCGACGTCGCGCAGATAGCGTTGCAGCTCCTCGTCGGTGCGGTACTTGGCGAAGCCCGCCATGAGGCCGTTGAGCATCCCGACGAGCGGCCGTGTCGCCCGCTGGAACTCGACCATCTCGCGGGCGAGTTCGTAGATCCGGCGGGACACCTCGGGCGCCCCGAGGAAGACTTCGGTCTCGATCTCGTCCAAGTCGTTCTGCACCCCCGCGACGACCGGTAGGTAGCCGTCGACCACCGCGTCGAGGATCGCGTACAGCACGGCTTCCGGACCGAGGCTCAGCAGTTCGGGTGTCTCCTCCATGCGGCGGCGGACGGCCGAGAGGTCCGGTGCCGCACCGTGCCGGACGGTGATGACGAAGTCCGCGCCGACGAAGACATGCAGCTCGCCGAAGTCGATGTCCTCGGGATCGTCCAGATAGCGGGCCGCGCGCAGGACGACGAAGAGGGTGTCGCCGTACCGCTCCAGCTTCGGACGCTGATGCGCCTCGAGGGCGTCCTCCACCGCCAGCGGGTGGAGATCGAACTCCTCGGCGAGGGAGAGCAGCTCGGCCTCGGTCGGCCGGTAGAGCCCGATCCACGCCATGCCGTCCTGCTGGTCACGCAGCTCGCGATACGTCTCGGCCAGCGAGGAGGGGGTGCTCACCCGGACGCCGTCGCGGTAGAGCGCGGCATGGACCACGCTGCCCCCGTTGGGAGCAGCCTCGGCGGCGGAGCCTGCCGCGGCCTGAGCCGGTGCGGAAGCGGGCGCGGAGGCGTTTCCCGGCCGGGAGGCGGAAGGGCGGAGCCAGGAGTGCTTCCGCACGGGGAGCAGGGGGCGGGGACGGCGCTCTGACATGGGTGTCCCTTCGGTGGGAAGCGGTCGGCCGAGATCGGGGGCACACCGCACGCACCGCTCCCGGGCCGCGCATCGCCCGGCAGGGCCTAGCGCAGGGACGGGCCGGTGCCTCGCGGCGTACGACTGGGTGGCTCGCTGCTCATCACAGCCCCACCTCCTGTCCTCGCACGCATGTCACTGGACCACCGTGCAGGATATACGCCGCGAAAGCCGCGGGCGAATGGCGCCAGTGGCCGGGCGGCCGTCCGCGCGGGCAGCCGGGCCCGGCAGCACAATGGAACGAGAGAGCGGAACGGGAGATCGTGCCCGCCGCCCGGGAGGCGATGACGTGGCCTACATCGTCGTGAGCGCGCTGAGCCACACAGGGCTGCTGCGCGACCGCAACGAGGACAGCCTTGTCGTCGGGCCCTGGACCCTGTGCAGCACCGTCACCGAGAGCCCGCAGACCCTGCTGTTCCCGCTCGGTACCCCGCTGGTCGTCGCGGTCGCCGACGGGCTCGGCGGCCACCCGGCGGGCGAGGTGGCCAGCGCGATGGTGGTCCGCAGACTGTCGCGCGTCGGCCCGGTTCTCGACAGCGAGGAGGCCGTCCGGGACGCGCTGGAGGACTGCAACCGGGCGGTGTACGCGGCCGCCGACGACGACCCCGACCTGATCATGATGGGGACGACGGTCGCGGGCGTCGTACTGACCCAGGACAAGGCGATCGTCTTCAACGTCGGCGACAGCCGGGTCTACGAGGCAGGGGAGGAGGAACTGCGGGAGGTCAGCCATGACGACAATCCGCCCCTGGCCCCCGGCGAGCGGACCACGCCCGTCGTCACGCAGACCCTGGGCGGCACCCCGGACTTCAGCCCCATCGATCCGCATGTGTCCAGCTCGGAACTGTCCGTCGGCACCCACCACCTCGTGTGCACCGACGGCCTGACCGATCCCGTGCCCGACCCGGAGCTCGAAGGGGTTCTCCGCCTGCATACGGACGGCAGGGCCGCCTTCGAGCTGTGGAGGGCGGCCATGGACTCCGGCGGGCCCGACAACATCACACTCGCCGTCATCCGCATCGGCGAGTAGCCCCGAGGACCGAGATCGAGGACAGAACCGGTCCGCAACCTTCCCCGGCCCGGCAGCCATGACCGTACGCGTCGATGGACACGTCGCCGGAACCCGGCGCGTCGACCGGGGCCGCCGTGACGCGGCTGCCCTGGTGGTGGAGCCGTTCGAACCGCTGGCACGGGCACAGCGCGCGGAGATCGGGACGGCCGGCGCCCGGCTGCTGGACGTCGCCGTACCCGAGAGCGCACAGGACCCGCGGTTCGTCCCGCCCCGAGCCGGGCGGGTGCCCGTCACGGCAGCGGGCCCGCGCGGTGGGTGCCTGTCACGGCAGCAGGCCCGCGCGGCGGGCCGTCACCACCGCCTCCAGGCGGGTACGGGCGCCCAGCTTGCGCATCGCCGAGCGCAGATAGCCCTTCACGGTCTCCGGGCGCAGCCCCAGCCGTTGCGCAGCCCCCGCGTTCGTCGTGCCCGCGGCCACGCAGGAGAGCACATCGAGCTCCCGCGGGGTGAGCCGGACGGCCGGGGCCCGGTCGGCCCGGGAGCGCGGATGGCCGTCGGCCGCGGTGGCCAGCCGGCCGCAGACGCCGAGGATCTGCTCGCGCAGCGCGGGATCGGCCACGCGCTGCGCCAGCGCCCGGAGGTCGCCGTGCGCCGCACGCACCTCCTCCCATGCGACCGGCCCTTCGCCGCCCCCGTCCGCGCGGGGGTGTACGGCCAGCAGCCGCTGGGCCTCGTCCCGGACGGCCAGCGCCTGTTCCAGCTCGCGGGCCGCCTCCACCGCCGCTGCCAGCGTGCGGTCGCCGAGGGACAGCCGCTCGCGCAGCGCCCCGTACAGCACGCCCCGCACCCGGCGCCGTACGACCACGGGCACCGCCAGGACGGCCCGCAGGCCCTCCGCCGCCACCGCCGCGTCGTACTCATGGCTGATCGTGCGGGAGGCGCGGTAGTCGGCCACCGCCAGGGGCCGGGTCAGGGCGAGGGACTTGCCGCCCAGCCCATTGCCCGTCGCCACCGTCAGCCCGCGCAGCGACTCCGTCTCCGTGCCGGTCAGCTGGCGGATCCGCAACCACCGGCCGTCCTCCAGCAGCCCCCCGAACGCGACCGGAAGGCCGCTGGTGCGGCGCAGGCTGAGCAGCGCCGCTCCGACCTCGACTGCTTCGCCCGTCTGCGCCACGGCCAACCCCTTCACCCCCGTCCGGGGGTAGTGAGACCCAGGTCACTGATTACACGATGCTAGTCAGTGGTCCGGCAATGAGGAGGACACATGGGCGCAACCAGTGCGACGGATGAGTTCCGGGAGGCCCGGGACTTTCTGCTGCGGCACCGGGAGGACTACGAGGCGGCGTACGCCGGGTTCCGCTGGCCGCGGCCGGAGCGGTTCAACTGGGCGCTGGACTGGTTCGACCGGATCGCGGAGGGCGACGACCGTCCCGCTCTGCACATCGTCGAGGAGGACGGCTCGGAGACCCGCCTCACCTTCGCCGAGATGTCCGCCCGGTCGGACCGGGTGGCGAACTGGCTGCGCGCGCAGGGAGTACGGGCCGGCGACCGGATCGTCGTCATGCTCGGAAACCAGGCCGAACTGTGGGAAACCGCCCTCGCGGCAATGAAGCTACGGGCGGTGGTCATCCCCGCGACCCCGCTCCTCGGGCCGCTCGACCTGACGGACCGGATCGAACGCGGCCGGGCCCGGCACGTGGTCGTACGGGCCGAGGACACCGCCAAGTTCGACGAGGTGCCCGGCGACTACACCCGGATCGCCGTCGGCCCCGGTGTCCCGGGCTGGCTCCCCTACGAGGACGCGTACGCGAGCTCCGCGGCCTTCGAACCCGACGGGCCCACCCGCGCCACCGATCCCCTGATGCTCTACTTCACCTCCGGCACGACCGCCCGGCCCAAACTCGTCGAACACACCCATCTCTCCTATCCCGTCGGCCATCTGGCGACGATGTACTGGATCGGGCTGCGGCCCGGGGACGTGCATCTCAACATCTCCTCGCCGGGCTGGGCCAAGCACGCCTGGAGCAATCTCTTCGCCCCCTGGAATGCCGGGGCGACCGTCTTCATCCACAACTACACGCGCTTCGACGCCGGCCGGCTGATGGCGGAGATGGACCGCGCCGGGGTCACCAGCTTCTGCGCCCCGCCCACCGTGTGGCGGATGCTCATCCAGGCCGATCTCACCCAGCTGCGCACACCGCCGCGCGAGGCCGTTGCCGCCGGTGAACCGCTCAACCCGGAGGTGATCGAGCGGGTCCGGGAGGCGTGGGGCGTCACCATCCGGGACGGCTTCGGCCAGACCGAGACCGCCGTGCAGATCGCCAACACCCCGGGCCAGCCCATGAAGACCGGTTCCATGGGGCGGCCGACCCCGGGCTTCACCGTCACCCTGCTGGACCCGGCCACCGGTGCGCCGGGCACCGAGGGGGAGATCTGCCTCGACCTCTCCTCGCGCCCGGTGGGTCTGATGACCGGCTACCACGGCGATCCGGAGCGTACCGACGAGGCGATGGCGGGCGGCCTCTACCGCACCGGCGACATCGGATCCCGCGACGAGGAGGGCTACATCACCTACGTCGGGCGCGCCGACGACGTCTTCAAGGCCTCCGACTACAAGATCTCGCCCTTCGAGCTGGAGAGCGCGCTGCTGGAGCACGAGGCGGTCGCCGAGGCCGCTGTCGTACCGGCCCCCGATCCTTTGCGGGCGGCCGTGCCCAAGGCGTACATCGTGCTCGCCGAGGGCTGGGAGCCAGGTCCCGGGACCGCGAAGGCCCTGTTCGCGCATTCCCGGGAGACGCTGGCGCCGTACAAGCGCATCCGCCGGATCGAGTTCGCCGAACTGCCCAAGACGGTTTCCGGCAAGATCCGCCGGATCGAGCTGCGTGAGCGTACTGCCCAGGGAAGCACCGCCGAATACCGCGAAGGGGACCACACATGACCGAGCTCTCCTACACCAGCGGCACCGGCACCGGTCCGCTGACGGGCGACACCATCGGCGTCAACCTGGACCGCGCCATCGCGGCGCACCCCGGCCGCGAGGCCCTGGTCGACGTCGCCTCCGGACAGCGCTGGACCTACGCCGAGTTCGGCCGGGCCGTCGACGACGTGGCGCTCGGTCTGCTCGCCAAGGGAGTCCGCAAGGGCGACCGGGTCGGCATCTGGGCCCTCAACTGCCCCGAGTGGGTCCTCGTCCAGTACGCCACCGCGCGCATCGGCGCAATCATGGTCAACATCAACCCGGCGTACCGGATGCACGAACTGGAGTATGTGCTGCGGCAGGCCGGTATCGAGGTGCTGGTCTCCTCCACCACGTACCGGACCAGCGACTACCGGCGGATGGTCGAGCAGGTCCGCGCCGACTGCCCCGCGCTGCGCGATGTCATCTACATCGGCGATCCGACCTGGCAGGGACTCCTGTCCGCGGGCGCGAAGGTCCCGCGCGAACGGCTGGCCTCCCGTGCCGCCGAGCTCAGCTGCGACGACCCGGTCAACATCCAGTACACCTCGGGCACCACCGGCTTCCCCAAGGGCGCCACCCTCTCCCACCACAACATCCTCAACAACGGCTACTGGGTGGGGGAGATGGTCGGCTACACCGAGCGCGACCGGATCTGTCTGCCCGTGCCCTTCTACCACTGCTTCGGCATGGTCATGGGCAATCTGGCCGCCACCAGCCACGCCTCCTGCATCGTCATCCCGGGGCCCGCCTTCGACCCGGAGGCCGCACTGAGCGCCGTCGAGCGCGAACGCTGCACCTCGCTCTACGGCGTACCCACGATGTTCATCGCCGAGCTCGGACTGCCCGACTTCGCGACCTATGACCTGTCCTCGCTGCGCACCGGGATCATGGCCGGGTCCCCGTGCCCGGTCGAGGTGATGAAGCGGGTCATCGCCGAGATGCACATGGCGGAGGTGTCCATCTGCTACGGCATGACGGAGACCTCGCCGGTGTCCACCCAGACCCGGCGCGAGGACGATCTGGACCGGCGCACCGGGACCGTGGGCCGGGTGCTGCCGCACATCGAGGTGAAGATCGTCGACCCGGCGACCGGGCTGACCGTACCGCGCGGTGAGCCGGGCGAACTGTGCACCCGGGGCTACTCGGTGATGCTCGGCTACTGGGAGGAGCCGGAGAAGACGGCCGAGTCGATCGACGCGGGCCGGTGGATGCACACCGGTGATCTCGCGGTGATGCGGGAGGACGGCTATGTGCAGATCGTCGGCCGTATCAAGGACATGATCATCCGTGGTGGTGAGAACGTCTATCCGCGCGAGATCGAGGAGTTCCTCCACCGCCACCCGAAGATCGCCGATGTGCAGGTGGTGGGTGTGCCGGACGAGAAGTACGGCGAGGAGATCCTGGCCTGTGTCATCCTCCGCGACCCGGCACAGACCCTCGACCTCGACGAAATCGACCGCTACTGCCGGGGGCGGCTCGCCCACTTCAAGGTCCCGCGCCATCTGCGCATCCTCGACGCCTTCCCCATGACGGTCAGCGGCAAGGTCCGCAAGATCGAACTGCGGGAGCGGTTCGCCGAGCGGCTCACCCGGGCATGAGACTCACCCGGACGTGACGGGGCCCTGCTCACGCACCCATGCGGACGAGGTCGTCCGCCGCGTCGTTGACCGGCTGCGGCGTACCCGTGAGGTCCATGACGAACAGCGGGAGATGCAACTCGTCGGCGCGGCAGCGGGCGTCGCGGCGGTAGCCGGCGAGGGAGAAGAAGACACTCTCCGCGGAGTCGCTGAGGCCGTTGAGCCACAGGCATTCGACATCGCGGAGGGTGGAGGGCCGGGTGGTGGGATCCACCTGGGCGACGACGCCCCTGCCCCGCACGGCGACCCCGGACGTGCGCCGGTCCTCGGCCTCCAGCACCTCCTGGAAGCCCAGCCACCGCAGATACTGCGCCGCCGCGGACACCGCGTCCCGGCTCGTACGGATCGTCACCGGCCGGAACGCGGGCCGCAGTACGGCCGAGGAGTGCGCCTGCGTACGGGCCGGGGCGGCGCCCGGCCCGGCGGTGCCCGTGGTGGTGTCCTGCGCCGGCGCCGTGGACGCGGACCTGCCCTGCTGACGTGCGACCGCGAGACGCAGGACGCAGCCACAGGGGCAGCCCAACTCCGGGTGCGGCCACTGGTCCTCCCTGTCGCAGGACCGGCAGCGGACCGTCACCCAGGCCTCCTCCCACGTGTGGTGGCCCATCGGCTCGGCGGGTGTGTCCGGCCGTACGCGCAGGATCACCGGAGCCCCGCAGGCGCAGGGGAAGGTGGGCGGAGTGTAGGAGTGCTCGCGGCGGCACGCCGGGCAGTGCACCGGCACGCTCTCTGCCATGGTTGGCTCCAGCACGGTTCTGTAGGGGGGTTGTCCGCTCCATCGTCCACGAAGCGTGCGGCGTTGGGGAGAGAGTCTGCTCATTTGTTCGCAGCCCCGACATCCGCGGCCCCGCTGCGGCTCCACGGCCAGGAGGAGGCGCAGGCCGGTGGCGCTACCGTGGTGAGCATGGTCCGATTGAGGGTGGAGTTCACGACCGAGCCGTTCGACCTCGACGAGGCGCCGCCTCATGCGGTGGTCGCGCGGGAGGTCGTCCAGGCCGCCGAGCTGGACGCCGTCGACGTCGGCCCGTTCGGCAACACCGCGGAGGGCGCCTCCGACGCCGTGCTGACCACGGTCGACGCGCTGCTGCGCAAATCCCTGGAGGCGGGAGCCACCCGGGTCACGCTCCAGGTCAATGTGGTCGGGGAGGGCGAGGCGTGACCGGGCCCGCGGACCACCCGTTCGTCGAGGCGGTCAAGCCGCTCGTCGACGCCCTGGGCGGGGAGATGGTGGCCCCGGAGCTGGCCCGCGGCGACGATGTCGTGCTGGCCTGGGAGGGGCAGGACGTGCTGGCCGTACGGCTGCCCCATCTGTCCGACTCCCTCGACCACATCCTGGCCGAGCTGGAGCGCCGTCACGGTGTGCCGCTCTCCCAGCTGGACCGGAGGACGAAGCAGTCCGTCGTCCGGACACTGGAGGCGCGCGGTGCGTTCTCCGTACGGCACGGCGTGGAGACCGTGGCCGGCGCGCTGGGGGTCAGCCGCTTCACCGTCTACAACTACCTGAACCGGGAGAACGCCCCGAAGGGCGGCCGCTGACGCCACTCATGGCCTGTCTTTCGCGAGATTGCTTCAACAAAATGTTGACGCGATATCGGGGGAGGGCGTTAGCTGGGCTTGCCCGACTCATCCCGCGGAGGCAGCACCGTGACCTCGACCTCTTCGAGCCCTTCGACGCCTTCGGCCCCGTCACCGGGGCTCGCGCGGTTCAACACCTCGGAGGACGGCGCGGCGCGAGCCGCACTGCACGAGGTGTGCGCCAGTACGGCGTGGGGGAGCGCGGTGCTCGCCCGGCGCCCGTACGCCACGGTCGACGCGCTGCTCGACGCGAGCGACGCCGCCATGGCCGCTCTCAGCACCGAGGACCTGGCCGAGGCCATGGCGGGCCATCCGCCCATCGGACAGCCCCGACCGGGTGACCCCGCCTCCTCCCGGGAGCAGAGCGGGATGGCCGCGGCCACCGCGGAACTCGGAGCGGAGATGCTCCGGCTGAACCTGGCCTACCAGGAGAGGTTCGGGCATGTCTTCCTGATCTGCGCGACCGGTCTCACCGGCGAGCAGATGCGCGACGCGGCCCGGGCCCGGATCGGCAACACGCCGGAACGGGAGCGCGAGATCGTCCGGGACCAGCTGGGCAGGATCAACCGCATCCGGCTGGCCCGCCTCGCAGACGAAGGATCCCCGGCATGAGCAACGGCAGCACCGCCTCGGTGTCCACCCACATCCTGGACACCAGCATCGGACGCCCGGCCGGGGGAGTCGCCGTCCGGCTGTCCGTCCGGGGGGCCGGGACGAGCGGCGGCGACGCCGGCTGGTCCGCCCACGGGACCTCCAGGACGGATGACGACGGGCGCTGCAAGGACCTTCCGGCCCTGCCGGAGGGGACGAGCCACGCGCGGCTCTTCTTCGACGTCGGGCCGTACTTCGCGCGCCGGGACAGCCACGACCGGCCGGCCGGGGGCCGGCAGGAAGCTCCCCGCGCACCGGCCGGCGGAGCCTTCTTCCCGGAGGTGGCGATCGTCTTCGCCGTCGAACCGGGCGAGCACTACCACGTACCGCTGCTGCTCAACCCGTTCGGCTACTCCGTATACCGAGGGAGCTAGCACCGACATGTCACCTTCTCAGCCGCCCGCCCGCCCGGTGGTCCTGGGCCGGAACCAGTACGGCAAGGCCGAGACCCGCGTCGTCAGGATCGAGCGGGACGGCGCCACCCACCACATCAAGGACCTCAACGTCTCCGTCGCCCTCTCCGGCGACATGGACGAGGTGCACACCTCCGGCAGCAACGCCAACGTGCTGCCGACCGACACCACCAAGAACACCGTGTTCGCCTTCGCCAAGGAGCACGGCATCGAGTCGGCCGAGCGGTTCGGCATCCATCTGGCCCGTCACTTCGTGACCGGCCAGGAGCCGATCCGGCGTGCGCGTATCCGCATCGAGGAGTACGCGTGGGACCGGATCGGGACCTCCGGTGCCGGGTCCGGCCCCAGCGGTCCCGAGGAGACCGGGCACTCCTTCGTCCGCAACGGCCGGGAGACCCGCACCACGCAGATCACCTTCGACGGCTCGGCCTGGGAGGTCGTCTCCGGCCTCCAGGACCTCACGGTGCTGAACTCCACCGACTCGGAGTTCTGGGGCTATGCGAAGGACCGGTACACCACGCTGAAGGAGGCATACGACCGTGTCCTCGCCACGGACGTCCACGCCCGCTGGCGCTACGGCTGGACGGACGAGGACGAGCCGATGCCCGACTGGGACACCTCGTACGCGTGCTCCCGCGAGCATCTGCTCCAGGCCTTCGCCGGGACCTACAGCCTCTCGCTCCAGCAGACCCTGTACGAGATGGGTTCCCGGGTCATCACCGGCCGTGCGGAGATCGACGAGATCAGGCTCTCCCTCCCGAACAAGCACCACTTCCTGGTGGACCTCGAGCCGTTCGGGCTGAAGAACGACACCGCCGACGGGGCCGTCTACTTCGCGGCGGACCGCCCCTACGGCCTGATCGAGGCCACCGTCCTGCGCGACGGCGCCGAGGCCCGGATCCCGGACGACCTGACCAACCCCTAGGGCGCGTGTGCCGCCCAGCGCGACCGGAACGAGGAACAGCCATGGCAGCACCGCGCATCGTCATCGAGAACTGCGCCATCGCCACCGTGGACGCGCACGACACCGAGTACGCCACGGGTCATGTGATCGTCGCCGGGAAGCGCATCGAGTCGGTGGGCGCCGGGCAGGCCCCCGCCGGCCTCGGGAACGTCGTCCGGCGCGTCGACGGCACCGGCCATCTGGTGACCCCGGGTCTGGTCAACACCCATCACCACTTCTACCAGTGGCTCACCCGCGGACTCGCCCAGGACTCCCACCTCTTCGACTGGCTGGTCGCGCTCTACCCCACGTGGGCGCGCATCGACGAGCAGATGGTTCACGCAGCCGCCCGCGGCTCACTCGCCATGATGGTCCGCGGCGGTGTCACCACCACCATGGACCACCACTACGTCTTCCCCCGGGGCGCCGGGGACCTGCTCGGTGCCGAGATCCGCGCCGCACGGGAGATGGGCGTACGGTTCAGCCCCACCCGCGGCTCCATGGACCGCGGCACCTCCGACGGCGGCCTGCCACCGGACTTCGCCGTCGAGACCACCGAGGCCGCACTGATCGCCACCGAGGAGGCGATCGACACGTACCACGACCCCTCCTTCGACTCGATGCTCCGCATCGGTGTCGCCCCCTGCTCGCCGTTCTCCGTCTCCACCGAACTGCTGCGCGAGGCCGCCGTGCTGGCCCGCCGCAAGGGTGTACGGCTGCACACCCACGGCTCGGAGACGGTGGAGGAGGACCAGTTCTGCAAAGAGCTGTTCGGGATGGGTCCCACCGACTACTTCGAGTCCACCGGCTGGCTCGGCGAGGACGTATGGATGGCGCACTGCGTCCATATGCACGACTCCGATATCGACGCCTTCGCCCGCACCGGTACCGGCGTCGCGCACTGCCCGTCCTCCAACGCCCGCCTGGCGGCCGGTACCGCCCGCGTCCCGGACATGCTCCGGGCCGGGGTGCCGGTCGGCCTCGGCGTGGACGGCACCGCCTCCAACGAGTCCGGCGAGCTGCACACCGAGCTGCGCAACGCCCTCCTCGTCCACCGCCTCGCCGGGGGCGAGAAGGCCATGAACGCCCGTCAGGCGCTGCGTCTGGGCACCTACGGCGGCGCCCAAGTCCTCGGCCGTCAGAAGGAGATCGGCTCCCTGGAAGCCGGGAAGCTCGCCGACCTGGCGCTGTGGAGGCTCGACGGCATCGGCCACTCCTCGATCGCCGACCCGGTCGCGGCCCTCGTCCTGGGCGCCGCCGCTCCGCTGACCCTGCTGCTCATCAACGGTGAACCCGTCGTCGAGGACGGCCGTCTCACCACTGCCGACGAGGAGGCCATCGCCCGCGACGCCCGGGACGAGGCCCGGCGGCTCGCACGGATCGTGGCGGGCTGACGCGCCGCACGCGTGCACCCGCCGGACACGCGGACCCGCTGGACACGCGGACCCGCTGGACACGCGAAAAAGCGGTCAGGCCCCGGTACGGCCGGTCGGCCGGGGCGTAGCGGGGCCTGACGCCGCGTCGGCGTCTCAGTCGAGCAGCTCGTACGCCGGCAGGGTGAGGAATTCGGCGTAGTCCTCGTCCAGCGAGACCCTGAGCAGCAGATCATGGGCTTCGTTCCACTTGCCCGCCGCGAAGGCCTCCTCGCCGGTCTCCTCCCGGATCGCGGCCAGTTCCTCGGCGGCGACCTTGCGGGCGAGCTCCGGAGTCGCCCGCTCGCCGTTCTCGAAGACCACACCCGCGTTGATCCACTGCCAGATCTGGGAGCGGGAGATCTCCGCGGTGGCGGCGTCCTCCATCAGATTGAAGATGGCGACGGCTCCCAGGCCGCGCAGCCAGGCTTCGATGTAACGGATGCCCACCTGCACGGCATTGCGCAGTCCCGCGGAGGTCGGCCTCGCGTCGAGCGAGGCGATGTCCGTGAGCCGGTCCGCGGTGACCTGGACGTCCTCGCGCAACCGGTCCTTCTGGTGGGGCCGGTCGCCGAGGACCGCGTCGAAGGAGGCGCGGGCGACCGGTACGAGGTCCGGGTGCGCGACCCACGAGCCGTCGAAACCGTCGCCCGCCTCGCGGTCCTTGTCGGCCTTGACCTTCTCGAAGGCCACCGCGTTGACCCCGGGATCCTTGCGGGAGGGGATGAACGCGGCCATCCCGCCGATCGCGTGCGCGCCCCGCTTGTGGCACGTACGGACCAGGAGCTCGGTGTAGGCGCGCATGAAGGGAGCCGTCATGGTCACCGCGTTGCGGTCCGGGAGGACGAACCGGGCCCCGCCGTCACGGAAGTTCTTGACGATGGAGAACAGGTAGTCCCACCGGCCCGCGTTGAGCCCGGAGGCGTGGTCGCGCAGCTCGTAGAGGATCTCCTCCATCTCGAAGGCGGCGGTGATCGTCTCGATCAGCACGGTGGCCCGGACGGTGCCCTGGGGGATGCCTACGTAGTCCTGCGCGAAGACGAAGATTTCGTTCCAGAGGCGGGCCTCGAGGTGCGACTCCGTCTTCGGAAGGTAGAAGTACGGGCCCGTGCCGAGCTCCGTCAGGCGCCTGGCGTTGTGGAAGAAGTAGAGCCCGAAGTCGACGAGGGCACCGGGCACGGCGCGCCCGTCCACCCGGAGATGGCGCTCGTCCAGATGCCACCCGCGGGGCCGCACCACCACGGTGGCGAGCTCCTCGGCGGGCTTCAGGGCGTACGTCTTGCCCCGGGGGTCGGTGAAGTCGATGCGCCGCTCAGAGGCGTCGATCAGATTGAGCTGGCCGAGAACGACGTTCTCCCAGGTGGGGGCCGAGGCGTCCTCGAAGTCGGCCAGCCAGACCCGGGCGCCCGAATTCAGGGCGTTGATGGTCATCTTGCGGTCCGTGGGCCCGGTGATCTCCACGCGCCGGTCGTCGAGCGCCGCCGGCGCCGGGGCGACCTGCCAGTCGCCCTCGCGGATGTGAGCCGTCTCCGGCAGAAAGTCCAGGCTGCTGGTGCGGGCGATCTCCGCACGGCGTTCCCGGCGGCGGGCGAGGAGTTCGTCGCGGCGCGGGGTGAACCGGCGGTGGAGCTCGGCCACGAAGGCGAGTGCCGCGTCGGTCAGAACCTCTCCCTGACGCTCCACGGGCCGGGCCTCGACGACAGCCGCCGACGACGGTGCTGGTGCGGACATGGGTGTCACTCCATTCAGGGGGCGGTGCCCGGAGGCCGCGGGATCGCGAGCGGCACGGGCTGGCGCGGGGAGGCGGCACGGTCGCGGGCGCGCTCCGGGTTCAGGGTTTTTTGCGAAGTGGATAGTAGTTTCCTCATGGTGGAAGTACAAGCTGTGCGGACGTCAGGGCACCCCCGGTGGCCGAACGCGCCGGTACGGTCTTGGTGGTGACCCCCGCCGACGGCCGGGTCCGGCCGAGTCGCCGTGTTCCCTTGCCGGGGCGCATTGCCGTGTTTCAGTCCAGAAGTCTTAGATCCGCCGGGGTGTCGATGTCGTCCGGCGCCGCGATGTCCGAGCAGTCGACGAGGGCGATCTCCTCCTCGTGCTCCCGGAGATACGCCCGCGCCCCCCGGTCGCCGACCGCGCTCGCGATCACCGCCGGCCAGTGGTCGGAGCCGAACAGCACGGGGTGGCCCCGCCGTCCGTCGTACGCCGCCGCGGCCAGGCTCGACCGGGATCCGTACGCGGCCACCACCCGGGCCACCGCGTCCGCGCCGATCCCCGGCTGGTCCACCAGCAGGACGACCACCGCGCGCGCCCCGCTGCCGGACAGTGACTCCAGACCTGCCCGCAGCGAGGAACCCATGCCCTCCGCCCAGCCCGGGTTGTCGACCAGGACGCAGCCCGGTAGCCCGGCCCGGGCCCGTACCGCGTCGGCCGCGGCGCCCAGCACCACATGCAGCGGACCGCAGCCGCCCCTGCGCAGTGCCGCGGCGGCGTGTTCCACCAGCGGCCGTCCCCGGTGGTCCAGCAGCGCCTTGGGGCGGCCGCCCAGCCGCCGCCCACCGCCCGCTGCCAGCAGGAGTCCGGCGACCGGGGCGCCGCCGTACGGGTCCGGGGCTGAAGCTGCCATATGCCTTGCATACCGCAGCGGACGGCCCGGCCTTCAACCTCGTGGGCTGAATTTCGCCCTCCGTGTGGCGCTCGGTGCGGAGAGTGGCGTTAACTGATCCGCGGCCTCTCGCGTCGGGGGAAGCGCATCCCGGGGCCGACGGCAGCGCTGACGAGGGGGCGACATCGGATGCGAGGCATGGGAGCGGTCCGCGGCACGCCGACGGGCACCGCGGCGGTGGAGGGTGCCGTAGCAGTGGAGCAGAGACCCGTGGCAGGCAGCGGCCAGGGAGCGGGGACCGAGGACCCGCGGGTGGCCGGTCTGGGCGCGGCCGTCTCCCGGCTGCGCCGGGAACTCGCCTGCCATCCCGCGGATCTGTGCGACCGCGGCGTGGCCGAGGACGAACTGGCCGCCCTCGACGCGATGGTGCGCGCCGGGACCCCGGAGGTGCCGCGGCTGCGGCGCTCCCTGCTGCTCGTCACCGGCGCGCTGGGCTCGGTGAGCGCACTGGCCCCGGCCCTGGCCGATATGCGGCGGAAGATCGACGCCTTCGGAGACCTGCCGCGCCCGCGCTCAGGCGGGTGAGCGCGCCCGTCTACGCCGAACCGGTGCCGGTGCCGGTGCTGGCGAGTGCGACCGACAGCTCGGCCGCGACCTCCTGGAGCAGGGGCACGATCTTCTCGGTCGCCGCCTCGGTCACTCGCCCCGCCGGCCCCGAGATCGAGATCGCGGCGGCCGTCGGGGAGTTCGGTACGGAGACGGCCAGGCACCGTACCCCGATCTCCTGCTCGTTGTCGTCGACCGCGTACCCGGCCTCACGGACCTGCTCCAGCGCCTCGAGGAAGCCCTCGGGCGTGGTGATCGTCTTCTCGGTCGCGGCCGGCATGCCCGTACGCCCCAGCAGGGCCCGCACCTCGTCGTCGGCGGCGTCCGCCAGCAGCGCCTTGCCGACTCCGGTCGAATGCGGGAGCACCCGGCGGCCGACCTCCGTGAACATCCGCATCGAGTGGCGCGAGGGCACCTGCGCCACGTACACCACTTCATCCCCGTCGAGCAGCGCCATATTGGCGGTCTCGCCGGTCTCCTCGACCAGTCGGGCCAGATAGGGCCGGGCCCAGGTGCCGAGCAGCCGGGACGCGCTCTCACCGAGGCGGATCAGCCGCGGGCCGAGGGCATAGCGCCGGTTCGGCTGCTGCCGTACATATCCGCTGGCCACCAGAGTCCGCATCAGCCGGTGGATGGTGGGAAGCGGCAGCCCGCTGCTGCTGGAGAGCTCGCTGAGTCCGACCTCACCACCGGCGTCGGCCATCCGCTCGAGCAGGTCGAAGGCCCGCTCGAGGGACTGGACACCACCCGTGGTCGCGGACTTGGCGGCTGCGGAGGTGCTGTCGCTGGACGGCGGCACGGCGCATTCCTTTCGGGGCGGGCGGCTCGCGGCGGGCGGCCTTTCGAGGCGGACAAGCCGACCACCGCGGGGCGGATGCCGCGGGCACGACCGGCAAGAGGGCA
Organism: Streptomyces sp. 8N706; assembly: GCF_052245415.1. Lineage (NCBI taxonomy): Bacteria > Bacillati > Actinomycetota > Actinomycetes > Kitasatosporales > Streptomycetaceae > Streptomyces > Streptomyces sp. 8N706. Next base: position 50,080 of record NZ_JBQQBW010000020.1, read on the forward strand.
GCCTACCGGGCCCCCTCGGGCTCCACATCGGCCCTGGCTCTGCGTTCTCGCCGGTCACCGACCGTCTGTCGCCGTGACCGACCGCCCCCTGGGTGGTCCACTGATCCCGAAGGGGTCTTGACCGGTGACGGCACGGAGTGAACACTCCGTTCAACAGAACCTTCAACAGAACGTTGAATTTCGTGCGCTGCGGCGGTCCGGTGTCCGGGCTTCCGAGCGGATGGTCCGCTGCCGTGACGAGCGTGAGGAGGAGCCTGGATGTCCGAGGAGGCCGCTGGGTCCGGTGTGACGTCGGTCCTGCGCTCGCGGCGCGTCATCACCCCCGGGGGAACGCGCGCCGCGGCCGTGGCCGTCGCCGGCGGGAGGATCGCGTCCGTGCTGCCGTACGACGCCGTGCCCCCCGCCGGCGCACGGCTGGAGGACTTCGGTGACGACATCCTGCTCCCTGGCCTCGTTGACACGCATGTCCACGTCAACGATCCGGGCCGCACCGAGTGGGAGGGGTTCTCCACCGCCACCCGGGCGGCCGCGGCCGGAGGCGTCACCACCCTTGTCGACATGCCGCTCAACAGCGTCCCGCCGACCACCACGGTCGAACACCTCCGTCTCAAGCGGACCGTCGCGCGCGGCACGGCCCGTGTCGACGTTGGCTTCTGGGGCGGCGCCGTCCCCGGGAACGTGAAGGACCTGCGGCCGCTGCACGACGCCGGTGTCTTCGGCTTCAAGTGCTTTCTGCTGCACTCCGGCGTCGAGGAGTTCCCCCCGCTCGCTCCCGGCGAGCTGGAGGAGGCCATGGCCGAGATCGCGGGCTTCGACGGCATGCTGATCGTCCACGCCGAGGACCCGCACCTCATCGAGGGAGCGCCCCGGCGGGCCGGCCGTCGTTACGCCGACTTCCTCGCCTCCCGCCCGCGCGAGGCCGAGAACACCGCCATCGAAGGGCTGATCCTGCTCGCCAAGCGGTTCGGCGCCCGGGTCCACGTACTGCATCTGTCCTCGGGCGAGGCGCTTCCGCTGATCGCCGCCGCCCGGAGCGAGGGCGTACGGATCAGCGTCGAGACCTGCCCGCACTTCCTCACCCTCACCGCCGAGGAGATCCCGGACGGCGCCACCGAGTTCAAGTGCTGTCCGCCCATCCGCGAGGCCGCCAACCAGGACGCACTGTGGCAGGGCCTCGCCGACGGGACGATCGACTGCGTCGTCTCCGACCACTCGCCGTGCACCCCCGGCCTCAAGCGCTTCGACACCGGCGACTTCGCCCAGGCCTGGGGCGGTATCTCGTCCCTGCAGCTCGGACTGCCCGCGGTCTGGACCGAGGCGCGCCGTCGCGGCCGGAGCATCGAGGACGTCGTCCGCTGGATGTCCACCGCCCCCGCCGAGCTGGCCGGGCTGGAGCGGAAGGGTGCCATCGAGGCGGGCCGCGACGCCGACTTCGCGGTACTCGCCCCCGAGGAGACCTTCACCGTGGACCCCGCGCGGCTCCATCACCGCAACCAGGTCACCGCCTACGCCGGCCGCACCCTGTACGGCGTCGTACGGTCCACCTGGCTGCGCGGCCGGCGGATCGCCGGCCACGGCACCCCCGCCGAACCCACCGGACGACTTCTCGAAAGGCAGCGATCGGTATGACCGCGGACCAGCGTGCATCGGCGGAGGCGCCTCGTTTCACCGGTGACGCCCGCCCGTACGGCGGCGGCGACCCGTACGCCGACTACCGCACCGCCGACCTCCCCTTCACCCGTCTCGTCGACCTCGCCGACCGCCGTCTCGGCGCGAGTGTCATCGCTGCCAACGACGAGTTCTTCGCCGAGCGCGAGAACCTCCTCACGCCCGGGCCCGCCCACTTCGACCCGGAGCGCTTCGGACACAAGGGCAAGATCATGGACGGCTGGGAGACGCGGCGGCGGCGCGGCGCGGGCGCCGGGCAGCCCCATCCGGCGGGGGACGACCACGACTGGGCCCTCGTACGCCTCGGCGCCCCCGGTGTCATCCGCGGCATCGTCGTCGACACCGCCCACTTCCGGGGCAACTACCCGCAGGCCGTGAGCATCGAGGGGACGGCCGTCCACGGTCCGGCCTCACCGGAGGACCTGCTCGCGGGGGAGGTGAAGTGGACCGGACTCGTGCCCCGTACGGCCATCGGCGGCCACGCGGCGAACGGCTTCACCGTCGATGTCGAACAGCGCTTCACTCACCTGCGCATCAAGCAGCATCCGGACGGCGGCATCGCGCGGCTGCGCGTTTACGGCGAGGTCGCCCCCGACCCGGTGTGGCTGGCCGCGCTCGGCACCTTCGACGTGGTGGCGCTGGAGAACGGCGGCGCTGTGGAGGACGCCTCCGACCGCTTCTACTCCCAGCCCGCCAACACCATCCGGCCGGGGCGCCCGAGGAGGATGGACGAGGGGTGGGAGACCCGCCGCCGCCGGGACACCGGCCACGACTGGGTGCGCTACGCCCTCGCGGGGCAGGCCGAGATTCGGGCGGTCGAGATCGACACCGGCTCTCTGAAGGGCAACGCGGCGGGCTGGGCGGCTCTTTACGGCTTCGACGCCGTCAACGCCTTTGACGCCCACGGCGGCGCCGGCCCGTCCGACCACTCCGCCGAGGGGTGGACGGAGATCCTGCCCCGCACCCGCCTCCAGCCCGACACGGTGCACCGGTTCGTCCTCGACCCGGCCGCCCCGCCCGCCACGCACGTCAGGATCGACATCTTCCCCGACGGCGGCATCGCGCGGCTGCGGCTGCACGGCTCCCTGACGGCCGAGGGTGCGCAGCGTCTGGCGGCTCGTCACCGGGAGCTCGGCGGCTGACGCCGTCTCATATGAACTCCCGGAAAATATCGGGTACTTGGCGTTGACATGACATGCTCTACGCGCGTCATGCTAGGTGCCATGCGAATCCCCCCACGCTTCGCCGGAATCGGCGCCCTCGGCGCCCTCGCTTCGGCCCTCCTCATCGCAGGGCCGGTTCTCACCTCCTCCGCGTCGGCGGCTCCCGAGTCGCCGGTCGCGCACGCGTCGGTCGCGCGCTCCGCGGTCGAGCGCTCCGTGATGTCCGCGGCCGCGGTCGGTGAGATCTGCTCCTCGCAGCTGCCCTCCCAGGCGCACGACACCCTGGACCTCATCGAGGCGGGCGGCCCCTACCCGTACCCGCAGGACGGCACCGTCTTCCAGAACCGGGAAGGCATCCTGCCCGACCAGAGCACCGGCTACTACCACGAGTACACGGTCAAGACCCCGGGATCGCCCGACCGCGGCGCCCGGCGCATCGTCACCGGCGATGCCGGCCAGGAGGACTACTACACCGCAGATCACTACCGCTCGTTCGACCGCGTCGAGTTCGGCTGCTGAGCCACCACTTCACCCCTGCCCGGGGCCGGATCCCGACCCGGCCCCGGGCAGGGGCGTGAGGTGCTGACGGGGCGCCGGCCGAGCGTACCGTCGCGCGGCTGCCCTCCTCCCGGTACGCTGAGGATCCGCCGGACAGCCACCCCGCTGCGGTGTCGTCACCGGACCGACGGGGTGATCACCGAGAGTTTCTGGGGGGCATGTGACGACCGAACCGCATGTGCTGGTCGATCTCGCCGCGCTCGGGGAGGAGTTCACCCGGGACCCGTATCCATTCTATGCCGCGTTGCGGGCACGTGGCCCCGTGCACCGGATCCGGATGCCCGAAGGGACCGACGCCTGGCTGGTCGTGGGATACGAGGAGGGGCGGGCCGCGCTCGCCGACCCCCGGCTCTCCAAGGACTGGGACAACGTCTCGGACACCGTCGGGCTGTCCCGTGTCCCCACGGGTGCGCACATGCTGAACGCCGATCCGCCGCACCACACCCGGCTGCGGAAGCTGGTCGCCAAGGAGTTCACGCCGCGGCGTGTCGAGGCGCTGGCGCCGGGCGTCCAGCGGATCACCGACGAGCTGCTGGACGCGATGCTGGCCGAGCCCGGCGGCCGGGCCGATCTCGTGAAGTCGCTCGCCTTCCCGCTGCCGATGTCCGTGATCTGCGAGCTGGTCGGCGTGCCGTTCCTGGACCGGGCATCGTTCCGGCGCTGGTCCGACGACGCGTTGACCTCCCCCGATCTGGACACGCGCAGAGAGGCAACGGCGGCCGCTTCCGAGTACCTCACCGGTCTGCTGGAGCAGAAGCGGCAGCGCCCCGGCGAGGACCTGTTGAGCGCGTTGATCCGCACCACCGATGAGGACGGTGACCGGCTCTCCGCGGAAGAACTGCTCGGCACGGTCTGGCTGTTGCTGGTCGCCGGACACGAGACCACCGTCAATCTCATCTCCAGCGGTGTGCTGGCCCTGCTTCGGCACCCGGAGCAACTGGCCGCGCTGCGCGCCGACTTCTCCTTGATCGACAACGCGGTCGAGGAGATGCTGCGCTACGACGGCCCGGTCGAGACACCGACGTACCGGTTCACCACCGAGCCCGTGGACATCGGCGGCACTGTCGTTCCGGGCGGTGGTGAACTCGTCCTCGTCGCCGTCGCCGACGCGGACCGCGACCCCTTACGCTTCCCGGCTCCCGAGCGTTTCGACATCCGCCGTGACGCGCGGGGTCATCTGGCTTTCGGCCACGGCATCCACTACTGCCTGGGCGCCCCGCTCGCCCGGCTGGAGGCGCGGATCGCGATCCGTACGCTGCTGGAGCGCTGTCCGGACCTCGCCCTGGACGTCCACCCCGCGGCCCTGACGTGGCGGCCGGGCCTGCTGATCCGCGGCCCCCAGCAGCTGCCGCTCCGCTGGACAACCGACAGGCAGAAGGCAAATTCGGTGCCCACGGGCGAGTGAACGGCGCCTGGGTACCCCCATTGGGGCCACAGCTGCCATGCGGTCGTGCCCGAGCGGGGTGAGGTCAGGTGTGGTGCCCGCAGGGGAGTGAACGGTGCCTGGGCACCACCCTTTGAGGCCACACCCGTCATACGGTCATGACCGAGCGGGGTCGGGTTCCGCCCTCTGCCCAGCAGTGATCCACCCCTGGATCCGGTCGACCGCCGCCATGGCGCCGAATGCCAGCAGGCGGATCAGCTCCGCGTCGGTGCGTCCGGTGCGCCAGGCGGTGACGTCCTCGTCCGTGATCCGGTACGGGCCTAGGGCGGCCAGCAGCGCCAGCCGAGCGCCCGGCCGGTCGCCGGGGGCCAGGGCGCCGAGGGGCGCCTCCAGCGCGTCACTGCCCAGAGGCGGGTGCGAGCCGTCCCACCGGCCGACCGCGGCGAGTACGGCCGCCCGGGCGGATGCGCTCAGCAGAGTGCCACCGGCGGCCGCGACCGCCTCGAGTGCCGCGTAGGCGGGGCCGATGGGAGTGTCACCGGCCCAGCACGGTACCGGCCCGGCCGGAGTACGGGGAAGCAGGTCCAGGCTCTCCCCGGAACGCGGTTTGCCGGACCCGGTGCGTTCCAGCTTCCCGCCGACGAGGCGCCGCAGCTGGGGTGAGGACTGCAGCGGGGCGAGCAACAGCTCCTCGTCCAACTGGGCCGTCACCATGCGGTTGATGAAGTGGGTCACCAGCACGGTCCCCAGGTACTCGGCGGCCGCCTCGGGCGGATACGGGGGCGAGACCAGCTCCGGGGCTCCCGGCGACCGGGTGGCCCGGGCCCAGTCGGCGAGCCGGGCCTGCTCCGGCGCCGCCACCGGATCGCCCACGCGTACGGCCTCGGCGATCCGGTGGTCCCCGGCGGCGTGGGCGAGGATCGTGTGCGCGTCCACGCAGAACGGGCAGCGGTTGGCCACGGACACCGCCGTGGCGACGATTTCCTTGTCCGCGCGGGGCGCTGAGCCCGCCAGTTCCGCCTCCCTCAACAGTGCCCAGGTGGCGGCCAGGACGTCGGGGGCCGGGGACAGGCTCATCAGCGGTCCGTCGTCGAGAACGAAGTCGGCTTCCATCTGCGCGTATACGGCGGCCACCGTTCCGGTGGCGGCCTCCATGGTCACGGGAGTGGTGTAGCGATAGGGCCTGGGCATGCGAACGATCTCCCCTCCGGGGTGGATGAGCGCTTCATCGCAACTCCAAGTTGCGATAGCTTGAGCGTGTCATGAAGTCAGTCGCTAACGCAACGGGGAGTTGCAATGCAGTCCGCATCCCGTCCCGACCGCGCCCGGCCCGTCGGCCGGGGGGCGAAGGTGCGCGCGGCCGTTCTCAGCGCGGCGCTCGAGGAGCTGTCCGCGGCCGGGTACGCCGCGCTGACCGTGGAGAACGTGGCGCGGCGCGCCGGAGTCCACAAGACGACGATCTACCGGCGCTGGAAGGACCGCGACACCCTGGTCGTTGACGCGCTCGGCGACCGCATCGCGATGGACATCCCCGTCCCCGACACTCAGGCCCTGGCGACGGACCTGCGGGAGCTCGCGCGCTCGCTCGTGGGCTGGCTCACGAGCCCGGAAGGCCGGGCCGTGGTCGCCACGATGCTCTCCGACGCCGTCCGGGTACCGGAAATTGCCGACGCCCGGCGCGCTGTCTTCGACGACCGCATCCGGCGGGCCGAACCGGTGGTGACGCGCGCCATCGATCGCGGCGAACTCCCCGTGGGTACCGATCCGGGCGAAATCGTCAAGGACCTCGCCGCCCCGATCTACTTCCGGATGCTCATCACCGGAGAGCCGATCGACGAGACCACCGCCGACCATGCCGCGCAGGTCGCCCTCGCCGCCGCGCTCGCCCGAGGGCAGGGCTCGGCGGACCACCGGCAGTAGTCGATGGGCCGGGCCAACTCGCCCGGCGTCCGGCGGCATTTGTCCGGACAATCGAACTTCACGACTTCCCGTCAACCGGTCCGGCGGCTACGCTCGCCCCGTGGCGAAGCAGCCGGATCCGACGGGGTCTCTCCAGCTCAGCGTGGACCGCAGCAGCCCGGTCCCGCTCTATTTCCAGCTGTCCCAGCAGCTCGAGGCGGCGATCGAGAAGGGTCGGCTCGCGCCCGGCAGTCTGCTGGGCAATGAAATCGAACTGGCCGGGCGGCTCGGGCTCTCCCGGCCCACGGTCCGGCAGGCCATCCAGTCGCTGGTCGACAAGGGCCTGCTGGTGCGACGCAGGGGTGTCGGCACCCAGGTCGTCCACAGCCAGGTCAAGCGCCCGCTCGAACTGAGCAGCCTCTACGACGACCTCGAAGCCGCGGGGCAGCGCCCCGCCACCCGGGTGCTGCGCAATACCATCGAGCCGGCGACCGCCGAGGTCGCGGCGGCTCTCGGTATCCCCGAGGGTGCCGAGGTGGTCCTCGTCGAGCGGCTGCGTCTCGCGCACGGCGAGCCGATGGCCCATCTGCGCAACCACCTCCCGGCCGGCCTGCTCGATCTGGACACTCCACGCCTGGAGGCCACGGGGCTGTACCGGCTGATGCGGGAGGCGGGCATCACCCTGCACAGCGCCCGCCAGGCGGTCGGCGCGCGTGCCGCGTCGGCCGCCGAGGGCGAGCAGCTCGGTGAGCCGGAGGGGGCGCCGCTGCTGACGATGCAGCGCACCACCTTCGACGACACGGGCCGCGCGGTCGAGTTCGGCTCGCACACCTACCGGGCCTCCCGTTACGCCTTCGAATTCCAGCTGCTCGTACGCCCCTGAGGGGCGCGGTCCCCGGAGCGACAGGCCGTCCGCGTCAGAATGTTCGGACAAACTATTGACGCCCCGTGCCGACCGCCGTTAGAACTCCTCCAGCCGCACTCAGGCGGCTCGGAGGGAAGGCGGACCCACCATGGCGCGCAGACCCGGAGTCCGGACAGCAGCCGTCCTCCCGGCCGCGGTCGCCCTTGCGGTCGCGGGGGGCAGCGGCTCCGGCGGCAGGAAATCCGGGGAGGCGTCCGGGAGCGGCAACGGCGCCCAGGGCGTGAACACCTCCCGGCTGAAGATCGCGACGGTGACCCACTCCGGCGAGGGCGACACCTTCTGGGACATCGTCCGGCGCGGCGCCGAGCAGGCCGCGGCCAAGGACAACCTCCTCGCCGGCCCCGCGCTCGTCGCGGAGAAGGACGCCCAACGGCTCGCGACGTACACGGCTCGCGGTACCCGATGAAACCGCCGCGACCAGGGGTGACCGATACTTGGGCGCCCGGAGCCGGTCGCATCCCCTGCCGCTCCGGGAAGCACGGGTCGCGGCGGGCCGGGCACCGGACCGGACAGCAGAGACCAGACACCAGACCAGGCAGCACGGCAAGAGAGGCATGTCTCGTGGCGGCAAGGGTTCGGACAGGAGTACGCGCGACAGGAGCCGTGCTGGCGGCGGTGCTCGGCGCCTCCCTGGCGGGGTGCAGCAGTACGGGCGGCAAGCGGGCGGAGGAGCGGGCGGCGCAGGCCACCGACGGCCGCGCGGCGGTGAACACCCCTCGCTGGACCTTCGCGATGGTCACGCACTCGGGCGACGGCGACACCTTCTGGGACATCGTCCAGAACGGCGCCGAGCAGGCCGCCGTCAAGGACAACGTCAAGTTCCTCTACTCGCACCACAAGGAGGGCCAGCAGCAGGCCCAGCTCGTGCAGACGGCGATCGACCAGAAAGTGGACGGCCTGATCGTCAGCCTGGCCAAGCCGGACGCCCTCAAGGACGTCGTCGCCAAGGCCGTGAAGGCCGGTATCCCGGTGATCACCGTGAACTCCGGCTCCGAGCAGTCCAAGGCCTTCGGCGCTCTCTCGCACATAGGCCAGGACGAGACCGTCGCCGGCGAGGCGGTCGGCAGGGAGCTGAACGAGCGCGGCCGCAAGAAGGCCCTCTGCGTCCTTCACGAGCAGGGCAACGTAGGCCACGAGCAGCGCTGCGACGGCGCCCGCAAGACCTTCCGCGGCGAGTTGCGGAACCTCTACGTCGAGGGCACCAACATGCCCGAGGTCCAGTCGTCCGTCGAGGCCAGACTCCAGGCCGACAGGGACATCGACGCCGTGGTGACGCTCGGCGCGCCGTTCGCGGACACCGCTGTCAAGGCCAAGGAGCAGGCGGGCAGCGACGCCGAGATCGACACCTTCGACCTCAACGGCAAGGTCGCCCAGTCCCTCCAGGAGGGCGACCTCGGCTTCGCCGTCGACCAGCAGCCGTACCTCCAGGGGTACGAGGCCGTGGACCTCCTCTGGCTCCAGAAGTACAACGCCGACGTCCTCGGCGGCGGACGTCCGGTCCTCACCGGCCCCCAGATCATCACCAAGAAGGACGCCTCCTCCCTGGAGCAGTACACGAAGCGGGGGACCCGATGACAGCCCTGGTCAAGGAGGCCTCCGACCGCAGGCCCACCGACGAGCGGCTGCTCCGGGCAACCCTGGTCCGCCGCCTTCCGGGCCGGCCGGAACTGGGGGCGGTCGTCGGCGCCGTCGCGGTCTTCGTCTTCTTCGCCGTCACCGCCGAGAGCTTTCTGCGCGCGCCCAGCCTGAGTACGGTCCTCTACGCCTCGTCGATCTTCGGCATCATGGCCGTGCCGGTCGCCCTGTTGATGATCGGCGGCGAGTTCGATCTGTCGACGGGCGTGATGGTCACCTCGTCGGCGCTGATCTCCTCGATGTTCAGCTACCAGATGACGGCCAATGTCTGGGTCGGCGTGGGCGTGTCCCTCGTCGCCACCCTCGCCATCGGCTTCTTCAACGGCTTCATGCTGGTCCGGACGAAGCTGCCCAGCTTCATCATCACGCTGGCCACCTTCCTCATGCTGATCGGTCTGAACCTCGGCTTCACCAAGCTGATCAGCGGAACCGTCTCCACCAAGTCGATCAGCGACATGGAGGGCTTCGACTCCGCCAAGGCCGTCTTCGCCTCCCGCCTCAGCTTCGGGGACGTCGACGTACAGATCACCGTCCTGTGGTGGTTCGCCCTGGTGGGGGTGGCGACCTGGCTCCTGCTCCGTACCCGCGCCGGCAACTGGATCTTCGCGGCGGGAGGCGGCGCGGACGCCGCCCGGGCGGTCGGCGTCCCGGTCGGCCGTACCAAGACCGGCCTCTATATGGCGGTCGCCCTCTGCGCCTGGATCTCCGGGCAGCACCTGCTCTTCTCCTACGACGTCGTCCAGTCCGGCGAGGGCGTCGGCAACGAGCTCCTCTACATCATCGCGGCCGTCATCGGCGGCTGTCTGATGACCGGCGGCTACGGCTCCGCCATCGGTTCGGCCGTCGGCGCCTTCATCTTCGGCATGACGAACAAGGGCATCGTCTACGCCGAGTGGGACCCCGAATGGTTCAAGTTCTTCCTCGGAGCGATGCTGCTCCTCGCGACCCTGCTCAACGCATGGGTCCGCAAGCGGGCGGAGGCCACCGGATGAGCGACGACGTGGCGGGCGAGGCACGGAGCGAGCGAGGAGACACGGTGACAGCCCTGGTGAAGCTCACCGGTGTGAGCAAGTTCTACGGCAACATCAAGGCCCTCCAGGACGTCTCCCTGGAGGTCCACGCGGGCGAGATCACCTGCGTTCTCGGGGACAATGGCGCGGGCAAGTCCACCCTCATCAAGATCATCGCAGGGCTGCACCGTCACGACACCGGGTCCTTCGTCATCGACGGCGACGACACCGGGCTCGGCTCCCCCCGCGAAGCCCTCGACCATGGCATCGCCACCGTCTACCAGGACCTGGCCGTGGTGCCCCTCATGCCCGTCTGGCGGAACTTCTTCCTCGGCTCGGAGCCCACGAAGGGCAAGGGCCCCTTCCGCCGCCTCGATGTGAGGACGATGCGGGAGACCACCCGCGGCGCGCTGCTGCGTATGGGCATCGACCTGCGCGACGTCGACCAGCCGATCGGCACGCTCTCCGGCGGTGAGCGCCAGTGCGTGGCGATCGCCCGGGCCGTCCACTTCGGCGCCAAGGTCCTCGTCCTCGACGAGCCCACCGCCGCGCTGGGCGTCAAGCAGTCCGGCGTGGTCCTCAAGTACGTGGCGGCAGCCCGTGACGCCGGTCTCGGAGTGGTTCTGATCACCCACAACCCGCACCACGCCTATCTCGTCGGCGACCGTTTCGTCCTGCTCAAGCGCGGCACGATGGCCGGCAGCCACACCAAGCGGAACATCACCCTGGACGAGCTCACCCGGCAGATGGCAGGCGGCTCCGAGCTGGAAGAACTCAGCCACGAGCTGGAGCGCGCGCCCGTTCCGGCGCACCTGGCCGCCCCGGACGACGAGAGCTGAGACAGAGCCGGGTCCCCGGGAAGGGGACACCGGACACACCCGGACACCGACGGTCGTAACGGCACGGTCCGGCGCCCCCTCCCGGAGGCTCCGGACCCGTTCCCCCTGGCACAATCACCACCAGACCGAACGACCGCACACCACCTGGGGACGAGATGAGCACGTACCGCGAGCCGGCGCACCTCGGCTCGGCCAGGGCGACCGTTCTCCGTACCGTCGGCACGCGCGAGCGCCGCTCGCATCTCAGCGCGCCCCGCGTCCCCACCGTCGGCATCGACATCGGCGGCACCAAGGTCGCGGCGGGCGTCGTCGACGCCGACGGCAACATCCTCGAGAAGCTGCGCACCGAGACCCCGGACAAGTCCAAGAGCCCCAAGGTCGTCGAGGACACCATCACCGAGCTGGTGCTCGACCTCTCGGACCGCCACGACGTCCACGCGGTGGGCATCGGTGCCGCCGGGTGGGTGGACGCCGATCGCTCCCGGGTGCTCTTCGCCCCGCACCTGTCCTGGCGGGACGAGCCGCTGCGCGACGCACTCGCCGCCCGCCTCGCCGTCCCGGTCATGGTCGACAACGACGCCAACACCGCCGCCTGGGCCGAGTGGCGCTTCGGCGCCGGCCGCGGCGAGGACCATATCGTCATGATCACCCTCGGTACGGGGATCGGCGGCGCCATCCTCGAGGACGGCCGGGTCAAGCGCGGCCGCTACGGCGTGGCCGGTGAGTTCGGCCATATGCAGGTCGTCCCCGGAGGACACCGCTGCCCCTGCGGCAACCGCGGCTGCTGGGAGCAGTACAGCTCCGGCAACGCCCTGGTCCGTGAAGCCCGCGAGCTCGCCGCCGCGGACTCCCCGGTCGCCTACAACATCATCGAGCGCGTCAACGGCCATGTCTCCGACATCACCGGTCCCCTGATCACCGAACTGGCCCGCCAGGGCGATGCCATGTGCGTGGAGCTGTTGCAGGACATCGGCCAGTGGCTCGGTGTCGGCATCGCCAACCTCGCCGCAGCCCTCGACCCGGCCTGCTTCGTCATCGGCGGCGGCGTCAGCTCCGCCGACGACCTGCTCATCGGGCCCGCGCGGGAGTCCTTCCGCCGCCATCTCACCGGTCGTGGCTACCGCCCGGAGGCCCGTATCATCAAGGCGCAGCTCGGCAACGAAGCCGGTCTCGTCGGCGCCGCCGACCTCGCCAGGCTCGTCGCCCGCAGGTTCCGCCGCGCCAACCGCCGCCGCCTCGAGCGGTACGAACGCTACGAGCGCTACGCGCAAGGCCTCCGAGGGAGCCGACGATGAGCACAGCCGTGCCCCGGCAGACCCCGCCCCCCGGCGGTGACGGCCCGCCCGGTGCCGGGCCTCCGCAGCCGGGCCCCAGCCTCCGCCGCCGCGTGCTCACCCTGCTGATCGTCGTTCTGCTCATCGGCATCCCGGCGGGCTATCTGGTCGTGTCCGCGGAGCAGAGCCGGGACAGCGGCAAGGACAAGGAGGCCAAGGCGGCGGCCACCGGCCTCACCTACAGCTGGCCGCCCAAGGTCACGCGCCGTATCTACGATGTGCCGATCCCGCCGTACTCGGCCCGCGTCGCGTTCTACGAGACCAACTCGTGGAAGGTCAGCAAGCTGTATGCGCAGTTCATGACCTCGAACGAGGGACTGGACCGCTTTCTGCGCGCCATCGGTTCCAGCCGGTCGCGTCTGACGCACGGCGACATCGCCATCACGGCGAAGGACGCCACCACCGTCGGCTGGAACCTGGGCGCCGGCAACAACCGGTACTGGGCGAGCACGGTCCACACCCAGCCCGAGCCCCGGCCCCAGCAGGAGATCACCGTCGACTTCCGCAACAAGGCGCATCCGAAGGTGTACGTCGTCTCGACCGTGACGCCCTGAGCCGAGCCGAGGAGCCGCACCGTTGACCGAGAGCGGGAGTACCGACCAGGAGTGCCGGGCGTGCGGGCTCATCGACGGATCCCAGGCCCTGCCGGGCGGGACGATCCTGAGAACTCCCACCTGGGTCGTCGAGCACTGCGTGGGGCCGCTCGGTGCCGGGACGCTGGTGGTCAAGCCGGTCAGACACGTGGTGCATGTGGCCGACCTGACCGTCGCTGAAGCGGACGAGCTGGGTCCGCTGCTGCGGAGGGTCAGTGCCGCTGTCACCGCCACCATGGATCCGGAGCAGGTCTATGTGTGTCTCTGGTCCCATGCGGGCGCCGTACCGGGCCACATCCACTTCGTGGTGCAGCCCGCCCTCAAGGACGATCTCGCCCGGCACGGTGCGTACGGGCCCGCTCTGCAAACGGCCATGTTCGATGCCGGGGTCCTGCCGGACGAGAAGGCCGTGGCCGACGTGTGCGACCGCCTGCGGGTGGCGCTGGGCGCCGACTGAGCGGTGCCGCGGGCGGTGAGCGGCCGCGGGGACGGCGAGAGCGGCAGTGTGGGAGGCCAACCGTCTGGTCGTGCAGGGCCGGGTCCGCCCGACCCTGTCGAGGACTTGTCCCTTGGCGGAGGCCGGACAGGCGACCTACGACGTTCACTGGAACCTTCATCAGGGCAAGGTCGGTGTGCTCTGCCTCGCGCCGCACGAGGGCTTGGGCGTCCGCGATGCGGAACTGCGCGAGGCGCATCTGCCGGCTATCAACCGGTTCCGCCGACCCGCCGGGATCAGTGCCCCGTCCGCTGAGGCGCCTCCTGGGACATGACGCGGGATATCGCGCTGATGAGCTGTGCCGCCCGGTCGATGAGGTAGAAGTGGCCGCCCGGGTGCACGTGGAGGCGGAAGTCCCCGGACGTGTGCTCCTGCCAGGCGAGTGCTTCGTCGAGGGAGACCCTGGGGTCGCTGTCGCCGACATGGGCGTGAATGGGAGCTGCGATCGGGGACGCGCCGGTGAACCGGTAGGTTTCCGCCGCCTTGTAGTCGCCGCGGAGGGCGGGCAGTGCCATCCGTATGATCTCTTCGTCGTCGAGGAGTGCGGAGCCGGTGCCATCCAGCGTCCGCACTTCCTCCAGCACGCCCGCGTCGTCACGCAGATGCACCGTTTCCCGCCGGTTGCGGGAGGGCGCGGGCCGGGCGGAGGCGAACAGTGCAAGCGGCTGGACGCCCGCCTTCTCCAGCCTGAGTGTCACCTCGAAGGCGAGCGTCGCGCCCATGCTGTGGCCGAACAGCGCCAACGGCCGGTCGGTCCACGGGAGCAGCGCCTGGGTCACCTCGTCCGCCAGTGCGGGGATGGAGTCGACGCACTTCTCCGTGCGGCGATCCTGGCGTCCGGGGTACTGGATCGCCAACACGTCCGTGGCCGGCGTGAGAGACCGGGAAACCGGATGGTAGAAACTCGCCGATCCGCCCGCGTGCGGAAGGCAGATCAGCTGGGTGCGCGCTTCGCGCGAGGGGTGGAACCTTCTGACCCAGGGCGTGCTGTCGCGGCTGACGTCATCGGACATTGTGGGGTAGTCCTTTCCTTATGACTGCGAGGCGTGTCAGGTGCCGGGCGGAGGCGTCAGAGCGAGGACGGGCACATGTACTGACGTACCGTCAGCCATTGCCACTGGGTGAACTCCTCCCAGCTGCGGCCCGCCCCGTGGCGGCTGCCGTTGCCCGAGGCGCCTCGCCGCCGAACGGCACGAACGCGTTGTCATCGATGGTGTGGTCGTTGACGTGCACGATGCCCGTCGCAAGACGTTCCGCGACGGCCGTGCCGCGCTCGGGGGAGCCCGTCAGCACGGAGGCGACCAAGCCGTACTCGGTGCGGTTGGCGACTTCCACCGCCTCGTCCACGTCGCCGACCACGACGACCGGAGCGACCGGGCCGAAGATCTCTTCGGTGAAGGCGGGCATATCGGGCGTCACTCCGGCCAGTATGGTGGGCCGGTAGAGCAGTCCCCGGTGGGTGCCGCCCGCTCGGAGGTGGCACCCACCGACACCGACGCGTCAACGATCCGCTGGACGCGAGCGGCCTGGGCCTCGTCGATCAACGGCCCCAGCGCCACATCCTCGCGCCAGGGGTCGCCCACCGTCAGGGCGTTGGCGCGCAGAGCCAGCCGGCGGAGGTAATCCTCGGCCACCGACTCCAGCACAATGTGCCGCCCGGTGGCCATGCACACCTGGCCCTGGTGGAAGAACGCTCCCCAGGCGGCCAGGGACGTGGCAGCCTCCAGGTCGGCGTCGTCCAGCACGATGAGGGCGTTGTTGCCGCCGAGTTCCAACGAGACTCGTTTGAGCAGTCGTCCGGCGTCGGCGCCGATCCGGCGGCCGACTTCGGTGGATCCGGTGAACGCCACCATGGCCACCGCGGGGTTCTGGACCAGCGCCTGGCCCACCTCGGCCCCGCCATCGACCACGCGGAACACCTCTGCCGGAACTCCGGCCCGTGTAAGAAGCCCGGAGAGGAGCCGGCCGCCAGATACCCGGGTACGCGGATCCGGCTTGAGCACCACGGCATTGCCCAGGGCGAGAGGGGCAGTACGGCCCGCGCGCCCAGGAGCAGTGGCACGTTCCACGGACTGATCACCCCGACCACGCCGAGGGGAACGCGCCGCGGAAGCTGTGTCGTCCCGGAGTGTCCGGCAGCAGCTCCCCGTACGGCTGGGTCGGCAGCGCCGCGGCAGCCCACAGCTCGTCGAGCACCGAGCCGACCTCGTGCTCGGCCTTGCCGCGTACCGAGCCGCTCTCGCGCACCACCCACTCGACCGCCTCGGCACGGTGCTCGGCCAGCACGAGGGCCGCCCGGCGCAGGACCTCGGCCCGCTCCGTGGGCGCCAGCGCCGCCCATGCGGGCTGGGCCGCGGAGGCGGCTGCGACGGCGTCCCGGACGTCTTCGCCGGTGTGGTCCCGGAGGCCGCCCAGCACGGCGCCGGTGGCCGGCTCGGTCACCGGAACCAGGTCGGGCGCCATCCGGTGGAGGTCGACCAGTGAGGTCATGCCCGACCCTCCGCCCGGTGTCCGGAAATGGGTACGTCCACCAGCAGCGGACCGTCGCGGTGGCCCGCCGCCGCGACCACCTGGCGCAGCTGCTCGGCGGAGGAGATCCGCACGGCGTCCACGCCGAAGAAGTCGGCCGCCTTGGTGAACTCCAGCTGTCCCAGGTCCAGTCCCGGATACTGACCGGTGTGGGTGGTGCGACTGCCCCAGCCGTCCAGGGTCTCCTTGAGCGTGCGATATTCGCCGTTGCGCAACACGACGAAGGTCACCGGGACGCCGTGGCGTGCCGCGCTCCACAGGCCCTGAAGCCCGAACAAGGTGCAGCCGTCGCCCAAGGCGGCGACGACCGGCCGGGTGCCGAGTCCCATCCGGGTGCCCACGGCCATGCCGATCCCCGAGCCGAGGCCGCCGCCGATGGTGTGGATGTACGAGCCGGGCCGGGACTGCCGCAGGACTTGGCGCAGCAGGACACCGGTGGTGATGGCCTCCTCGACGACCACGGCGTTTTCCGGGAGGCCGGCGGCCAGGGCGTGCGCGGCGGCCAGCGGGTCCAGCGGCGCGGAACCGTAACGTGCCAGTGCCGAGGCGTCCATTTCCGCCCGTCGGGCCGCGGTGCGGGCTCCGATCGCCCGTGCGCGGCCTTCGGGGGCGGTGGGTAGTTGCTTGGCCAGCTCGACGAGGGTGGTGCGGATGTCCCCCGCCAGGCCGGGGGCGACCGGGAAATTACGCCCCAGTTCGGCCAGGTCGGAGTCCAACTGCACGACCCGGACGCCCTGCGGAATCGGAGAACCCGGCGTGTAGTGGTGCGGCATGAAGGCGTGACAGCCGACGATGAACACGACGTCGTGTCCGGCAAGTTGATCACGGATGCCAGCATGTGTGCCGGGCAGCATGCCCTCGTAGAGCGGGTGCTCGGTGGGGAAATCGATGCCGTCGTAGAGCGGCTGGTGGTAGACCGAGGCCCCCAGGGCTTCGGCCACCGTCACGAGTTCGGCGACGGCGTCGGACCGCCCCACCCCGTCGCCGGCGATGATTGCCGGCCGCTGCGCCGTACGCAGCACCTCGGCAGCCTGGGAGATGTCGCTCGCGGGGCCGAGTGGTGCCACGACGGAGCGGGCCGGCAGTTCGACGTCGGCATCCTCGGCCGGCAGATCCATCGGCAGCGTCAGCAGTACTGGGCCAGCAGGCGGTTGGACCGCGCGCAGGAACGCGCGGCGCAGCAGGATCGGCAGGTCGTGGGCGTGCTGGACGTCGAAGACCTGCTTGACCGCCGCCCGTCCCAGGCCCACCAGATCGCCCGACAGCATCGGATCCTGCGCCAGGTGGCGGCGGTCCTGCTGGCCCGCGGTGACCACCAGAGGGGTGCGGGATCGGGACGCGTTGAGGAGCCCGACGAGTCCGTTGGCGAGTCCGGCGGCGATGTGCAGACTGACGAAGGCGGGCCGGCGAGTCGCCCTGGCATAGCCGTCGGCCATCGCCACTACGGCGCTCTCGTGCACACCCAGGACGTAGTCGATGTCAGCGGCCTCCACCAGGGAGTCGAGGAACGCCAGCTCGGTGGTGCCCGGGTTGCCGAAGACCTTGGTGACGCCCTCCTCCCTGAGCACCTGCAGCAATGCGTCGATCGGCTTCATCCGGCACGCCCTGCCAGGCTGAAGCGGCTCACCTTGGTCAGCACGTCCGCGCTGTGCAGCCGCAACGCCTGGGCGAAGGCGAAGTCCGCGGCGTACGCCCGGAAGCGGTCCGGCGGCTCCTCGGCCAGATCGATCATCCGCCGGTTGACCGCGACGGCAGGGGACGCCAGCCGTTCGGCCGCGGCCGCGGCCGCATCACCCACCGCTGCCGGTGCGACGACCTCGTCGCACACCAGCCGTGCCTCCGGGTCCCCGGCGCCGATCCGCCGGCCGTCGAGGATCACCTGCCGGGTGAGCCGTCCGCCGAACAGCGCGGTCAGCCGGAAGTTCGCCATGCCCGGCACGATGCCCTCCTGCGCCGCAGGCAGGCTGAAATAGACGTCGTCGCCGGCCACCACATGGTCGACGGCGAGCAGGATCTGCATCCCGCCGCCGATGGCGAAGGTGTCGACCGCTGCCACCCAGGGCTTGGCCAGATCGAGATGCGGCCACGCGTCCGGCGTCCCGTCGTCGCACCACAGGCCGCGGCGAAGCTTGCTGAGCAGGCCGAGTTCCCGGCCGAGCAGGAAGTCGAGGTACGAAATGCGGCCGGCGTGGAGGTGTTTGAGGTTGATGCCGGCGCTGAAGACCCGCCTTCCGGCATACCGGGGATGGGCCATCTCGGCGCCCCGGAGCACCCCTGCCTCGACGGCGTCGTCGAGCAGCACCACGTCCACGGCGGTCTCCAGATCCGCCGCCAGCTCGTTCGTCTCGGCATTGAGACAGTCGGTGTTGGCGAGGGTCACCTGCGCTGTGGCTCCTTCGCGCGCCACGCGTACGGTCCCCAGGTCGAGTTCACCGGTGCGCGCGAAGGCCGGCAGCAGCTCGTGTGCCCGCGCGGTGGGCGCCCGCATCGAATCCAGCAGATGCCCACCGGTTTCCGGATCGGCCAGCATCTGCCGGAAGAACACCCCGTGGTCGATCGCCAGGCCCTCCTTGTGGGCCTGCGGCAGCGCCTCCTCAGCGGCGAGCCTGGTGCGGTCGGGGGCCAGTCCCGGGAAGCGTTCGGCCGCGGCCACCGCCAGCTCGGCGAGGCGCGGGCGCAGGGCGCGCCCCGCGGTCACCTCGTCATAGACCGCCCGCCCGTGCCGCCGAAGGAAACCGGCCCGCAGTGACCGTACGGGCCGGTGCGCGGCATCGGCCGCGGCCTGCTCGTCGGGAGTGCGTGCGGGCTTGGGCGGCAGGGCCGCGACGCGGTCGTCGCAAGCGGCCGCGGCGTCGCGTATCACCGCCGCGTCGGCGACAAGGTCGCCCGTGAGACGGGCAGCGGGGGAGGACACATGCATGGGATCCGCCTTGTGAGAGGGATGCGATGAACGTCGGCTCCGGACGGGATCAGAAGCGCACGAGAGCTGTCTCGATGGTCGAGCCGGGGCCCATCGTCATGAGGACGCCGTGATCACCGGTTGCCACCAGGCCTTCGTCGACCAGCCGCTGGTAGGAGAAGATGAACGAGCCGCTGGACAGGTTGCCGTAGTCGCGCAGCACTCCGGTGGTGTGGCGCACGTCGTACCGCGACAGGCCGAGATTCACGCGCACCGAGTCGATGACCTTCTTGCCGCCAGAGTGCACCACCCAGTGCGCGATGTCGGAGCGCCGCAGGCCGGTCCTGTCGAGCAGCCGGTTGACCACCGTCTCGGCGTGCGCACCCACCACGTACGGGATGTCCCGGTCGAGGAAGAAGCTGAACCTGCCGTGTTCCTCGTCCCAGTCGTAGCGCATCGCGTCGACGGCGTCAGGGATGATGCAGCTGGCGAACTTGAGGACCTCGGGCCCGGCCGCCCCCTCCGCGCCGTGCGTGCCGTCACCTCCGGGCGCGGACACGGCGACGGCGGCCGCGCCGTCCCCGAAGAGGGAGTTGACGACGGAGGACCGCATGGTGCCGTCGAAGACGTAGGCGGCGGAGCAGACCTCGGCGCACACCATCACCGCGAGCTTGCCGGGGTGGGCGGTGGCCCACCCGCTCACCGCGGTCAGACCGTTGAGGCCGGCGTTGCAGCCCATGCCGACCACGTCGAGCCGGCCCGTGTGGTGCCGCAGCCCCAACTCCTTGATGAGGAACGCGCTGAATCCGGGGGTAAGGAACCCCGTGGACGTGACACAGCACAGATAGCCGACATCGGAGAGGTCGGCGCCCACCCGCTCCAGGCAGGTGCGTACCGCCTCCGCGGCCATGCGGACACCGTGCGTGCGGTGCTTGGCCAGCAGTTCGCCCTGGACCTCGATCCGGGGTGTACCGTCCGGACCGTCCGGCGGCAGCACCAGGTGGCGGCGTTCGATCGAACCGCTCAGGAAGACCGACCGGACCCGCTCATCGGTGATCTGGAACCGCTCCAGAATTTCTTGCTGGGAATACGAGTTCTCGGGCACGGCAACACCGGACCCGATGATTTTCGGTTTGATTGTGGACTGCTCGGGATCAGCGGGGAGATCAGTTTCGGGGACATCGACGACACTAGGGAGTAAGGCTTGACTCATCGGCCCACTTTCCATGTGTGGGAGGCTCGTCCGGTGGCGGGCCCCGGCCATGCATTGTCTGCAGATTAGCGGCGGAAGCGCTGGCCACGGACGGACGGCGGCACATTCTGGGGTAACCGCGTTAGGGGGTGATGCTAGGGGTTGACCGGCGGCCCGGAGACGGCTGATCTTGGAGAATTCCAGTGGTCTGCGCAATCGTCGGCGACACCTCCGGGAAATCGCTACCGCCGTAAGGCTATACGGCGCCCGATTTCGGACGGAAATTTCCCCGGCGACCGCAGCACCGCAGCGACAACGACGATGACGAGGTGCTTCGAACGTGACTGTGAATGTCTCTGGCCTGGCCGCCGCAGTGCTGGCCGATCCCGTCGCGGCCGCCGCCGAACTCGACGGTGCGGTACGGGCCGTGCACACCGGCACCGTACGGGTGACCTACTCCTGCAGCCTGGCCGAGCGCCCCGAACCGATCAGTGACGAGATCGAGTTCGGCATCACGGCGCCTCTGGTCGTCCGCCGGGGCAGCTACATCGACCTGTGGACCACGCTGCGCACCCTGCACGGCACCAAGTTCGCCCGCCCCGCCAACGACATCACCGGCGTTATGGGCGTCATCATCGGCGGCGCCGTCAGCACTGAACTGACCGCCAACGGGCTCACCAATGTCGAGCCGGCGGTGATCGGCCACGGCGTCCTGCTCAGCGGCGGGCACACCAGGTTCGAGGCCACCGAGCCCGGCCTTTACACCTTCGCGCCCGGCACCGAGGTCGTCGTCGTCAACGGCGGCGCGGACGGCCCGCGGACGGTGTGCACCCTCGAAGGGGCCCCGGTCCTGGCCACCCAGACGCTGGTCGTCTGACGGCCCGGCAGAGAGGACCCCACGGAGGACGCATGGACGCCGCTGACCCCCGCCCCGGACCCGCCGCGCCCGACTGGGCGCACTTCGCCGCCGCGCTGAAGGGCGACGCGGTGTGCCCCGGCGACCCGGACTACCCCCTCGCCATTCAGTTGCAGATCGCCGAGTACGACGCCGTGGCGCCCGCCTGCGTCGCCTACTGCGCCGACGAGGACGACGTACGCACCGCCCTGGCCTTCGCCGCCGCCCACGACCTGCCGCTGAGGTTGCGCAGCGGCGGGCACAGCTTCGCGGGCTGGTCGACCACGCCCGGCCTGGTGCTGGACCTCTCGCGGATCGCGCACGTCACCACCGACGACCGGACCGTCCATTTGGGCCCCGGAGCGCAATCGGTCGACGTGCTCGCCGAGTTGTGGCGGCACGGCCTGGTCGTGGCCGCTGGAATGTGCCCCACCGTTGCCGCCGGCGGATTCATCTCCGGCGGCGGCAACGGGCCACTGAGCCGGAAGTACGGCCTCGCCTGCGACGCCCTCGTGTCGGCCCGGGTGGTGCTCGCCGACGGACGCGCCGTGCGCTGCTCGGCCGAGGAACACCCGGACCTGTTCTGGGCGCTGCGTGGAGGCGGCGGCGGAAACTTCGGCGCGATCGTCGACTACGAGGTGACCCCGCACCGCGTCTCGCGGATGGTGCTGTTCAACCTCGTGTGGAGCGGGGAGAGCGCCGTCGACGTGCTGTCGGCCTGGCAGGAGTGGGTCCGGTCCGCTCCCGACGAACTGAGTACCTCGGTCAGCCTCGTGCTGGGCGACGCCGCGCCCGGAGCGCCGGTCACCGTGGTACTGATCGGCACCCTTCTCGGCCCGGTGGCCGAGGCCCGGGCGCTGCTGGACCGGCTGGTGTCCCAGGCCGGCACCAAGCCCATCAACGAGGTCGTGCTGGACGAGTCCTACTACGACTGCATGCTGTGGCTCTACGGCGGCGGGCAGACCCGCACCGTCGAGGAATGCCACCGCGTCGGCAGCCGGCCCGGTGCGGTGCTACCCCGCCAGCAGTTCCAGCGCGAACGCAACAGGTTGTTCGGCCGTCCCCTGGACCGCGCCGAAATCACCGCCCTCGTGGAGGAGTTCGACGCGGATCGCGAGGCGGGACAGACTCGGTTCGTCAACCTCACCGCGCTCGGCGGCGCCATCAACCGCGTCGCGCCGGATGCGACCGCCTACGCGCATCGCGACACGCTCTTCCTCATCGGCCACGCCCTGCTGCTGCCGGAGGCCGAGCCCGGCGCCGACCGCGCGGCCCGCGCCCAGGCCTGGGTGGACCGCGGGTTCGCCCTCCTGGACCCCTGGTCCAGCGGCCGCTCGTACGTCAACTTCCCCGACCCCCACCTGACCGAGTGGACGCAGGCGTACTGGGGCGCGAACCATCCCCGGCTGCTGCGGGTGAAGCGGCACTACGATCCCGGCGGCTTCTTCCACCTCCCGCAGGGCATCGAGAACCGGCCCGCCACCTCCCCCTCCGCGCACGCCCGATGAAGGAGCACCGATGAGCCGTGCCGTTCACGATGTCGACGTCCTGGTGGTGGGCGCGGGCCCAGCGGGGCTGACCGTCGCCCACGAACTGGCCCTGGCGGGCGTACGGGCGACGGTCATCGACCGGCTGCCCGACCCCAATCCCCACTCCAAGGCCCTCGGCCTGCAGCCCCGGACGGTGGAGCTGCTCGATACCAGGGGCCTGCTCGACACCGTCCTCGCCGACGCCGTCGCCCGCATCCCCGACGGGCATTTCGCTGGACTTCCCGTCCCGTTGACCTACGACCGCTGGCAGAGCCCGCACCCGTACCACCTGATCTACCCGCAGAACCTCCTCGAACGGGTGCTTGAAGCCGCTCTGGAGCGTCATGGCGTGCAGGTCCTGCGCGCGCACGAAGTCGTCGGCCTGACCCAGGACGAGGACGTCGTCACCGTGGTGGCGAGCACACCGGACGGCGAGGTGCGCTTCCGCGCACGGTACGTCGCCGGCTGCGACGGGCACGACAGCGCCGTGCGTCGGCTGGGCGGCTTCGCCTTCCCGGGTAGCTCGACGGACTTCTCCGGCGTGGTCGCCGACGTGGCGCTGCGCGCCGCGCCGCCCGAGGTGCTCACCCGCCCCCGCCGCACCTCGGACCTGCTCGGTGAGGACCGCTGTGACCGGCGCGCGGTCTCCTATCCGCTGGTTCCGCTGCCCAACGGCCGGTACCGGGTGGTGTGGGCCGAGTACGGCAAGGGCGCGGACGCCGGCCCGGTCACCGAACAGGAGGTGCGCGCGGCCGTCGCCCAGCGGTACGGCACGGAGGTGGACATCGCCGACGTGGAGTGGGTCTCGCGGCTGTCCGACGCGGCCCACCAGGCCGAGTGCTACCGGCTCGGCCGGCTGTTCGTGGTGGCCGACGCGGCGCACATCCACATCCCGGCGGGCGGACAGGGGCTCAACGTCGGCGTTCAGGACGCGGTCAACCTCGGCTGGAAGCTCGCCGCCGAGATCCGCGGCCACGCCCCCGACGGGCTGCTCGACACTTACCACACCGAACGCCACCCGGTCGGGGCGCGGGTGCTGGAGAACACCCGCGTACAGGCGTATCTGACCAACCCCGCGGCCGAGTTCGACGCGCTGCGCAGCACCTTCATCACGCTGCTGAAGCTGCCGGAGGTCAACGACCGCTTCGCCGGCATGCTCTCGGGACTCGACGTGCGCTACCACGTTCCGGGTGCCGACGGCCATGAGCTGCTGGGCGCGCGGATGCCCGACCTTGCCCTGGACCGGGGCACCCTGTTCGGCCGGCTGCGCTCGGGGCGCGCCCTGCTGATCGCCGGCCCCGACCATGCGGAGTGCGCCCTGGGGTGGGCGGACCGCGTCGAGGTCGCCCAGGGCGATCTGCTGCCCTGGGATGCCGCGGGCGTCCTGGTCCGCCCCGACGGCCATGTCTGCTGGGTGGCGCCCGCCCAGCACGACGACGACCCGCACCACACCAAGCGCCTCGACACCGCACTGTACGACTGGTTCGGGGCACCCGGCAGCTGATTCCCGCCACCGGGACCTGCGAAGAAGCGAAAGATGCCCTCCGACCTGCGGGCCGGAGGGCATCTTCGTCTGCCTGCCGTCAGCGCTTGTCGAGCCACTCACCGACCGCGGCGGCGGTCGATCCGGCACAGGCGTCGAGGATGCTGAAGTGGTCGCCGGGAACGTCGACCACATCGTGTGGCAGGTCCCAGGCCGAGCGCCAGTCGCCGTACCCCTGCGCCGGGTCGGCCAGATGCGCGGCGAACGGGTCCTGGGCGCGCACATGCAGTGTCGGCGCGGTGGTCGGCGTGGGCCCCCAGTCCGCGAACGCCTCGAAGTAGCGACCCATCGCCATCAGCCGGGCGTCGTTGTACAGGGCCGGCAGATTCTCCCGCTCCGCCACCGCCTGCGTCAGCTCCTGCTCGACCCACGGCTGGGCACGGGTCAGGGAGGGCGGATAGACGTCCAGCAGGACCACCGCGCGCACCCGGGAACCGGACGCCTCCAGCTCGGCGGCCAGGGAGTTGACCAGCAGACCCGACGCCGACCGACCGACCAGGACGCAGGGCCGCCCGCGCGCCGCTTCGCGCGCCGCGGAGGCCTGCGCCGCGACCAGCGCTGCCAGGTCCGCAGGAATGGCCTCGCCCGGCCCGAAGCCCGGTTCGGGCAGCGCCCACACCTCGCGCGCACCGGGCAGAGCAGTGGCGAACCCGGCGAACTCGTGCGGCCCCGCCACCGTGCTGAACGACGGCAGGCACAGCACCGGTACCGGAGCGTCGCCGTCGGCGAGCGCCACCGGGACCGCCGGTGTGGGCGGCGCCGCCGCTGTGAAGGCGGGCCGCAGCCGGGCGGCCGCCCGCAGCAGGTCGCCGGCCTCGGCGAGTCGGCCGTCCGCACAGGCGGTCCAGTACAGCGCTCCCAGCCCACCAATGACGGCTTCGCCCTGCGGACTATCCAGCAGTTCGGCGATGTGCGCCGTCAGCGCCTCCACAGTGGGGTGGTCGAACACGGCGGTGGTATCCAGCCGGATCCGGGCCGCCGTATCGAGCCGGCCGCGCAGCTCCACCGCGGCCATGGAGTCCATTCCCAGATCGGTGAACCGTTCGTTCGGCCCCAGGGCCGAGGCATCGGCGTGGCCGAGCACCGCGGCCATGGTCCGCCGCACCAGATCAGCCACCTTGGCGGCCCGCTCCGCGGGCGGAAGCGCGGCCAGGTCCTCCTCGGCCATCGGCGGCGGAGCGGGCCGCCCCGCCGTGACGCCGAAGCCGCCGGCGAGCCAGTACCGCGCCCGGTCGAAACCGTATCCGGGCACCTCGGCGGGGACTCCGCCGCCGGGCAGTAGCCCCTGCCAGCGGACCGTCGCGCCGTCCGCCCACAGCCCGGTGAGGGCCGCCGCCAGCGTCTCCGCCTCGTCCCGCTCCCGGCGCAGCACCGGACGGACGACGTGCCCGGCCGGCACCAGGTCGCGGGCCAGCGGCGTGAGCACCGCGTCCGGACCCAGCTCCAGGAACCGGGTTGCCCCCAGGCCTACCAGCTCGCCGACCCCGTCGGCGAACCGCACCGGTTGCCGCGCCTGCCGCACCCAGTACTCCGCCGTGCACACCTCGTCGGCCACCACACGCCCGGTCACGTTCGACACCAGCGTGAGGCGAGGGGCGGCGAACGACACCCCCGCGGAGACCGACCGGAACTCCGCCAGCAGTTCATCGAGTTGCGGCGAGTGGAAGGCGCGGCTGACGCGCAGCCGCTTGGTCCGCACACCCCGGGCCGCGAAGCGCTCGGCGATCTGCTCCACCACGGCCGCGGTGCCGGACAGCACGGTCGCCCGCGGTCCGTTGACCGCTGCCACCGCCACCTCCCGCTCCCGGCCCTCGATGGCGGCCAACACCTCGCGCTCGGTTGCGGCAATCGCCACCATCGCCCCGTCGGTGGGCAGTTGCGCCATCAGCCGGCCCCGGGCCGCGATCAGGGCGGCGGCGTCGGGGAGGTCCAGCACCCCGGCGATATGGGCCGCGGTCACCTCGCCGACCGAATGGCCCAGCAGGGCGTGCGGCCGCACGCCGTACTCGTCCGCCAGCAGTTCGGCCAGCGCGACCTGCAGGGCGAACACAGCGGGCTGCATCAGTCCGGTGCGGCCGAGATCGTCCTGCGTGGGGTTGAGCACGAGGTCGCGGGCGGGCCCTTCGAGGTGTTGGTCCAATGCCGCGCACACCTCGTCGAGCGCCTTGGCGAAGACCGGGAACCGGGCGTACAGCTCGGCGCCGGCGGCCCGTTGGGCGCCCTGTCCGGTGAACAGGAAGGCGGTCTGCCCCTCCCGCGCCACTCCGGCCGCGGCGTCGGCCACCGGCTCGCCCGCCGCGACCCTGGCGAGCGCCGCGCGCAGGTCCTCCTCCGCTCCGCCCACCAGCGCCAGCCGGTGCGGGAAGGCGGTACGGCCGGTCGCGAGCACCTGGGCAGCCCGGCCGAGCGTCGGCGCGTCCGGCTGTCCGAGCCGGTCGTGCAGGCGCTGCGCCTGGTGCCGCAGTGCCTCCGGCGTCCGCGCCGAGAGCAGCACCGGAACCGGCAGACCGGTATCCTGGGCGGCTTCCGTCGTCGGCGCCTCGGGGGCCTGCTCCAGGATCAGATGCGCATTGGTGCCGCTGATACCGAAAGACGACACGGCGGCGCGGCGCGGCCGGCCGGTCTTTGGCCAGGGGGTGTTGGCACCGGCCAGGACCACCGGGCCGGACCAGTCCACATGCGGGGTCGGCTCGTCTGCGTGCAGGGTCGCGGGCACCACGCCGTGCTGCATGGCGAGCACCATCTTCAGCACCCCGGCGACACCGGCGGCGGCCTGGGTGTGGCCGATGTTGGACTTGACCGACCCCACGTACAGCGGCGCCGTCCGCTCCGCCCCGTACGTCTCCAGCAGTGCCTGGGCCTCGATGGGGTCGCCGAGCGCGGTACCGGTCCCATGGGCCTCGACGGCGTCGATGTCATGGTTGATCAGACCGGCGCCGGCCAGCGCACTGCGGATGACCCGCTGCTGCGCCGGGCCGCTGGGCGCGCTGAGGCCGTTGCTCGCACCGTCCTGGTTGACGGCGCTGCCCCGGATGACGGCATGGATCCGGCGGTTGTTGCGGCGGGCGTCGGACAGTTTCTCCAGCAGCAGTACGCCGAGGCCCTCGGCCGGACCCATCCCGTCGGCACGGGCGGAGAACGCCTTGCTGCGGCCGTCCGGGGCGAGCCCGCGCTGCCGGCTGAACTCGATGAACACCGAGGGGGTGGCCATGACGGTGACCCCGCCGGCCAGTGCCAGCGTCGATTCGCCCGAGCGCAGCGACTGCGCCGCCAAGTGCAGGGCGACCAGAGACGAGGAGCACGCCGTGTCGACGGTCATCGCGGGTCCCTCCAGGCCCAGTACGTAGGCGAGCCGCCCGGAGAGCACGCTGCCGGCGTTGCCGGTGCCCAGATACCCCTCGACCTCGGGCGGCAGGTCCTGCGCCAGCCGGGTGTAGTCCTGGCTGCTGATGCCGGTGAAGATGCCGGTCGGGGTGGAACGCAGCGTGGTCGGGTCGATGCCCGCGTGCTCGATGCTGTGCCAGGCGGTCTCCAGCAGGAGCCGCTGCTGCGGGTCCATGGCCAGCGCCTCGCGCGGGGAGATGCCGAAGAAGGCCGCGTCGAAGTCCGCGGCGCCGTCCAGGAAACCGCCCTCCCGGGCGTAGCTGGTGCCGGTCCGGTCCGGGTTCTCGTCGAACAGCGCCTCCAGGTCCCAGCCGCGGTCGGTGGGGAAGTCGCCGATCCCGTCGCGGCCCTCGGCGAGCAGCCGCCACAGGTCGTCGGGGCTGTCGACGCCGCCGGGGAAACGGCAGGCCAGGCCGATGATCGCGATGGGCTCGTCGGCGGCGGCCGGTGCGGCCGGCTCGTCCGCGGCGGCCGCATATTCTCCCAGCAGCCGGGTGCCCAGGTACCCGGCCAGAGCGTCCGGCCGGGGATGGTCGAACACCAGGGTCGCGGGCAGCCGCAGCCCTGTCGCGGCGTGCAACCGGTTGCGCAGCTCGACCGCGGTCAGCGAGTCGAAACCCAGGTCGCGGAACGGCTGCCCGGCGTCGATGACATGGCCGGACGGATGCCCGAGCACGTCATTGGCCTGCTGGTTCACCAACGCCAGCAGGGTTTCCTGCCGTTCGGGCGCGCTCTGCCGACGGAGCCGGACGACCAGCTCCGAGGTGTCCTCGGTGTTGGCCGCGCTCCGCAGCCGGGCGGTGGCTTCGCCGCGGACCAGGTCGCGCAGCAGCGGATGGGCCCCGCTGCGCCGCAGGGCCGAGGTGCGCACCGGGCTGGCGATCAGATGGGCGTGCCCGGCGTCCGGGGCCAGATCGTGCAGGCCGAGTGCCTGCGCGGGCGTCATCGCGACGATGCCGCCGCGGCGCACCCGCCGCAGGTCGGTCTCGGCCAGCGTGGCGGCCATCCCGGTGCCGGTGTCCCACAGGCCCCAGCCGACCGAGGTGACGGGCTCGCCGGCGGCCCGGCGGTCGTGCGCGAACGCGTCCAGGAAGCCGTTGGCCGCGGTGTAGGCGGCCTGGCCCGCGCCACCGAAGGCGGCCGACGCGCTGGAGTACAGCACGAACGAGGAGAGGCCCAGCTCACGGGTCAGCTCGTGCAGGACCAGCGTGCCGCGCACTTTGGGGCCGAGCACTTGGGCGAGCTGCTGCGCGGTGAGGCCGTGCAGCGTGGCGTCGTCCAGGACGGCGGCGGTGTGCACCACAGCCTGCAGTGGGTGCTCGGCGGGGACCGCGGCCAGTGCCTCGGCCACCTCGCTGCGGGAGGCGACATCGCAGGCCAGGGCGATGGGCCGGCCGCCGAGCGAGGTGATGTGCTCGGCCAGGGCGTCAGGGCGGGTGCGGCTGAGCAGCAGCAGGTTTCTGACGCCGTGCTCAACGACCAGGTGCTCGGCTATGTGGTGCGCCACACCGCCGTTCGCCCCCGTGATCAGCACGGTCCGATCCGGGCCCAGGGCGTCGGAGGAGGGGGCGGGCGCCGGGACCGGAGCCAGCCGTGCGGCGAGCAGGACCCCGTCGCGTACGGCCAGTTGGGGCTCCTCCGACGCCAGTGCCACCTCCAGCAGGTCCGCGAGGTCCGCGCGGTGTGGAGCCGCCGGGTCGAGGTCGAGCAGGATGACCCGCCCCGGATACTCGGCCTGCGCGCTGCGGGTCATTCCCCACAGCGGCGCATGGACCAGGTCGAGCGGGGCGTCCGGCTCGGTGGCGACCGCCCCGGTGGTGGTCACCACGAGCGGGATGTCAGCGCGGCCCTCGTCGTCGAGCCAGTCCCGCAACGTGGCGGCATGGTGCTGGACGGCGGCCAGCACGGCGTCGCCGAGCTCGCCGGGGTCCGCAGGACCCGGGTACCGCAGCAGGACCGCGGTGGGGCGGTCCGCTTCACCTGAGTCCGCCACGGCGAGATCCGGCCACGCCCGCGCGAACGATCCGGTCCCGTTCAGGACCTCCACCAGGTCGTCGTCGCCGACCACGACATAGCGTGCCTCACCCGCCCGGTCGGTCGCGGGGGACTCGTCGACCGGGCGCCAGGCGAGCCGGAACAGCGCGTTGCGGGGCATCCGCGCGGCGGTGGTGGCCGGGACGGCACGCAGCCGCAGTTCCTCGACATCGGCAACGGGAGCGCCGTTGGTGTCGGCCACCAGCACGCCGAGCGCTTCCGGCCCGCGCGGGGTGAGCCGCACCCGCAGCCGCGTCGCGTCGCGGGCGTACAGTGTGGCTCCGGTGAACGCGAACGGCATCGTCGGCTCGCGCTCCTCACCGGGCTGGCCCAGGGCGAGCGGATGCAGTGCGGCGTCGAGCAGGGCCGGGTGCAGTTCGTGCCGGTCGGCGTCGGTGCCGTCGGGCAGGGCGAGCTCGGCATAGGTGTGCTGGTCGTCCCGCCAGACGAAGCGCACCGCGCGGAACGTCGGGCCGTATTCGAGGCCGGCCGCGGCCAGTTCGTCGTACAGGCCGTCGACTTCGACCGGCTCGGCGCCAGGGGGCGGCCACGCGGCCAGGGA
This sequence comes from Streptomyces sp. 8N706, assembly GCF_052245415.1. Taxonomy (NCBI): domain Bacteria; kingdom Bacillati; phylum Actinomycetota; class Actinomycetes; order Kitasatosporales; family Streptomycetaceae; genus Streptomyces; species Streptomyces sp. 8N706. Next base: position 80,151 of record NZ_JBQQBW010000020.1, read on the forward strand.
TTCGGCCGATCGCGCCGGCTCCGTCCCGAGCATCGCCGTGGCGTGGTGCACCCAGGAACCGTCCTCGGCGAGGGTGTGGACGGTGGCTTCCCGCAGCTCCTGGGCGTCTTCAGGGGCCACGCTGACCCGGACGGGAGCGGGCTCCTGATCGGGCACCGGTACGGGCGCGTGCAGGGCCAGTTCGCCCACCGTGCTCAGTCCCGCCTCACCGGCCACATGCCACATCAGGTCGACCAGAGCCGTTCCGGGCAGTAGTGCGGTGTTGTTGACGGTGTGTTCGGTGGTCCAGGGGTGTGTGTGGGGGTTGATTTCTCCGGTGTGGAGGGTGGTGCCGTCGGGGAGGTCGATTTTTGCGGTGAGGAGGGGGTGG